>VAXS01000133.1 GCA_005883255.1 Actinomycetota bacterium
GAGGTCGGGCAGAGCCTCTCCTCGTTCGGCGGCGAGGAGCCCGCCCCGTTCCTCGACATCGATCCCGAGGGTGGCACGTTCACCGTCCGGCCGGACGCCCTGGCCGAGACGTTCCTCCAAGACTGCGATCCGGAGATCCAGCGACAGGCCATGGACAAGACGGCCCGGCAGAGCCTGGCGGTCCTCGAGCAGCCGGTGCAGTCCGCGGCCTGGCAGCACGTGGCCGCGACGTACCTCGTCTGTGCGCAGGACCGGGGCACCCCCGCCGAGCTGCAACGCGAGTTCGCCGGCCGGGCAGGCAGCGTCGTGGAGCTCGACGCCGGCCACCACCCGTTCCTGTCCCAGCCAGCCGCCGTCCGCGACCTGGTGCTGAGTCTGTGACGCAGGCCTACGCGGCCCACAGCAGCCAAGACGTCGACCAATACGATCGCAGCCGTGCCGTTCACGCTCAGGAACCTCAAGGAGGATCTGGAGGATCTCGGGTCCAACTTCGACGGCGCGCCGGACCTGGAGTTCCGCCTCGCGAGCAAGGCGCTCGAGCTCGAGCAGTGCGGCCTTGGCTACCAGCGCATCCCGCCCGACTATCGCTTCCCGTACGGCCACACGCACAAGGAGCAGGAGGAGGTGTACGTGGTCGTGCGCGGGAGCGGGCGGATGAAGCTCGACGACGAGATCGTCGAGGTCAAGGAGTGGGACGTGGTGCGCGTCCCGCCCGGCACGTGGCGAGGCTATGAGGGCGGGCCGGAGGGCCTCGAGATCCTCGTCTTCGGTGCGCCCAATCTCGGCGAGAATCCACGCGAAGACGTGGAGGGCCGGCGCGACTGGTGGGCTGACTAGCGCCAGGCGCCGGCCGCGGGGCCGCGGGCCGTTACTCGGTGCGGGTGGGCTCGGGCTCGCGCCGTGTCCGGGCGCCGTCGCCGGCGGACGCCCGGTCGCGCTCGGCGGCGCCGTCGTCGCGGGCCGCGGTCGCGCCCTCCGTCGCCGCCACAGCCTCGCCACCGACCGGCAGCGCGGCCAGGAAGCCGAGCGCGTAGGCGGCCAGTAGCGTGATCAGCGCGCCGGTGCCGTAGAAGAAGCCGATCCACTCGGCCGTCCGCAGCGCCGTACCGCCCACCGGAGCGCCGGTCGCGACGGTCCCGTGGTGCCAGAGCATGCTCATGCTCGGACCGATCACGAACCACAAGCCGCCGGCCAGGGCCAGCAGCCCGCCCAGCGACGCTCGCCCGCGCGTGCGGCTGACGAACATCAGCAGCCCGCCCAGCACCACGACTGCGGCCGGCAGGACCTCGAGCCACAGCCGGTTCGTCGTCCAGTGCCAGGTGCGGTTGGCGCCCAGGGCGTAGTCGAAGTAGGGCCCGACGAACGGGACGAGTCCGCCCCACAGGCCCAGCAGGATCAGCAGGAAGCCCGTCGGCGCGCCGCGTCGTAGGGGAATTCGGCGGTTCATGGCCCGGGTCTTTCCCGACTTAGGAACTTCTTATCCCCGGAGTAGCGCAGCTTGCGCGGTTGCCGGATGTTCTGTTGTAAGCCGAGCTTCGAACAGAGAGGTCAAGATGAGCAAGGCCAGGCTGTTGCGAGTGGGAGCGGTGGGGGCAGCATGCGCCGCCGTCGGATTCGGGATCAGCGCGCTGGGCAGCGCGGGCGCGGAGACGGCCAAGCAGCCGGATGCCCGGGCCGGGCACTTCGGCCACCGGTTCGGCGGTCACCGGTTCCTGCGCGGCGCGGTGCACGCCGAGGCGGTGATCCCGGTCAACGGCCAGTTCGTAACAGTCACCTTCGACCGCGGGTTCGTCCAGAGCGTCAGCGGGAACGACCTGACGATCCGCGAGGGGACGGCCAACAAGACCTACAAGACGGTCACGCTGACCATCCCCACCGGCGCGACCGTGCGCAACGACCGGCATGCCGCTCAGCTGTCGAGCCTGCAGTCGGGCGAGCACGTGCTCGTCTTCCACGGGCCCAACCGCACCTTGGTGGCCGCCCGCCACGGCGGCTGACCTCCACGCCGGCGCTCGGGCGGCCACGGCCGGCCGCCCGGGCGTCGCCCGTCTCTGTGATTAGCCTCTGGCCGCGTGGAAGCGATCCTCGCCCTGGGCGCGGCGCTCCTGTTCGCGCTGGGCACGGTGCTGCAGCAGAAGGAGGCGGCCGCGGCGCCCGCCGAGCAGGCGCTGCGCGTGGGGTTCCTCCTCCGGCTGGCCCGGCGCCCGACCTGGCTGGCCGGGATGGGGGCCGACGCCGCGGGCTTCGGCTGCCAGGCCCGCCGTGGTGACGGCCGGGCTCGCCGGGTTCCTCGTCCTCGCCCACCCCAGCGGCGGCCGGAGCGACGCCACCACGTTGGGGTGGGCGATCACCGCCGCCGTCGCCGTCCCGCTGTGCGGCGGCCTGGTCGCGGCCTCCCGCCACCGGCGCCCGGCGCTCAAGGCCTCGCTGCTGGGCGTCGCCACCGGGATCCTGTGGGGCATCGCCGCGGGCTTGACCAAGGCGGTGGTCGACCACCTGGACAGCGGGGTCTTGGCGCTGCTGGCCGACTGGCACCTCTACGTCCTGGTCGCGGTGGGCTGGGCGAGCCTGGCGCTCGCCCAGGCGTCGCTGCAGGCGGGCGCGCTGGCTCCCGCCGTAGCCACCCAGGCCACGTTCGACCCGCTGGCCAGCGTCCTCGTCGGGACGCTCGCCTTCGCCGAGACCATCCGCCAGGGCGGGCTCGGCCTCGCCGGCTGCGCGATCTGCCTGGTGGCGATGCTCGCCGGCCTGGCGGTGCTGGCCGCCGCCGAGCGGGCCTCCCCGGCCACGCCCGCGTTGGCGCCACCGCCGCCCGCCGCAACGGCCCGCCCCGCCGTGCCATCAGCCACACTGGACCGCGGATGAGCACCACCGAAGACCGGCCGCCCGAGGCCCACGAGGACTTCGTCGCCGCCGAGCGCGCGCACCGCCTGGCCAAGCTGGACGCGCTGCGCGAGCGCGGAATCGAGCCCTATCCCGTCAAGTACGAGCGCGACACCGCGCTGGGCGACCTGCGCGCCCGCTTCGAGGGCCTCCCAGCCGGCGAGGAGACCGGCACGGTGGTCCGCGTGGCCGGGCGCGTCATGCTGATCCGCCGCCACGGCGGACTGGTCTTCGCCGACCTGCACGACCAGACCGGGACCGTCCAGCTGCTGGCCTCCCGGGAGGACCTGGACGACGAGACCGAGCCCGACTTCGCCGACCTGGATCGCGGCGACTGGATCGGCGTCGAGGGCACCGTGATGGCCACGCGCCGGGGCGAGCTGTCGATCCGCGTCCGGTCGTTCGCGCTGCTGGCCAAGGCGCTGCGCGCCCTGCCCGACAAGCACGGCGGGCTCACCGACGTCGACACGCGCCTGCGGCAGCGCTACCTCGACCTCATCGTCAACCCGGAGACCCGCCGGGTGTTCGACATCCGCACGCGGGCCATCGCCGCCGTGCGCCGGGTTCTGGTAGCGCGGGGCTTCGCCGAGGTGGAGACCCCGGTGCTGGACACCCGCGCCGGGGGCGCCGTGGCGCGCCCGTTCGCCACCCGCCACCACGCGCTGGACCTCGACGCGTACCTGCGCATCGCGCTGGAGCTGCCGCTCAAGCGCTGCGTGGTGGGCGGCCTCGAGCGGGTGTTCGAGATCGGCCGCGTGTTCCGCAACGAGGGGCTCGACACCCGCCACAACCCCGAGTTCACCCTGCTCGAGGCCTACCAGGCGCTGGCGGACTACCGCGACATGATGGAGCTGGTGGAGACGATCGTGTCCGAGGCGGCTCGGGCGGCGATCGGTACCACGGTGGTGGCGGTGGACGGACGCGACGTCGACCTGGCGCCGCCGTGGCGGCGCGTGACGATGGCCGACCTGATCGCGGAGCGCCACGGCGTGCGCATGCACCCCGCGATGCCGGTGGCCGAGGCCCGGGCCATCTGTGACCGCCTCGACGTCCCATACGAGTCCGGCTGGGGAGCCGGGCGTCTGATGTCCGAGGTCTACGACGAGACCTGCGAGTCCACGCTGGTCGCCCCCACGTTCGTGTACGACTACCCGCGCGAGGTCTCGCCGCTGGCGCGCGCCCATCGCGACGACGGGCTCCTGGTCGAGCGCTTCGAGGCCGTGGTGGGCGGACGCGAGCTGGCCAACGCCTACAGCGAGCTCAACGACCCCGTCGAGCAGCGGGCGCGCCTGGGGGCCGACGCGGCGGCCCGGGCGGCGGGGCCCGAGGAGGCCGAGCCCGTGGACGAGGACTACCTGCGCGCGCTGGAGTACGCGCTGCCCCCGACGGGCGGCCTGGGGATCGGGCTGGACCGCGTGGTGATGCTCCTGGCCGGCGCCAGCTCGATCCGCGAGGTGATCCTGTTCCCCACCATGCGCCCGGAGGAGGGAGTGGGCGCGCGGGCCACCCACGAGGGCCTGTCGTCCTCGGGCGTCCCCACGGCGGTCGGCCTGGCCGCCGAGGCCGAGGCGGCCGCGGAGGCGCTGCCCGGTCCCGCGGCCGCGCCCGCCCCGGCCGACGTGCGCCCGGCGGCGCCCGGCACCGTCCGCGAGCCGGGCGCGCCGGAGGAGGCGCCGCCCCGAGGCGTCCCGGTCACGGTGCTGCCCCGCGAGATCGTGGCCCGCGTCCTGGCCTGGCTGACCGCGCTGGGCGGGGTGCTGTTCCTGCTGCCGCTGGTCCCCGGCGTGCGCGATCGACTGGTCGAGAGCTCGGACCTGCTCGCGCGCCCGGAGCGCGTGGTGGGTCACGTGGCGTCGGTCCTCGCGGGCCTGGCGCTGCTGTTCCTGACGCACGAGCTGCGCCACCGCAAGCGGCGGGCGTGGGCGGCCGCGCTCGCGGTGTTCGCCGCCGCCGCGGTGGTCCACCTGCTCAAGGGCCCCCACCCGCTGCTGGTGATCTACGCCGCCGCGATGGTGGTGGCGTTGGCCTGGTTCCGCGACGCCTTCCCGGCGCGCTCCGACCCGGGCTCGCTACTGAACGTCGTGCGCTTCGTCCCGCTGTACGGCGCGGCGGTCACGGCGTTCGGGGTCGTCTCGTTGCTGGTGCAGCAGGACAAGGTGACGCCGGAGCTCAGCCCCGGCGGCGTGCTGGAGACGATCTTCGGCGGCCTGGTCGGGCTGAGCGGGCCCTACCACTACCGGGGACGGTTCTTCGACGACTTCTTCCCCGCCGCGCTGCTGGCCCTGGGCATCGCCGGCCTGGCGGTGCTGTCGATCATGGTGTTCCGGGCGGTCGCGCAGCACTCGGCGGCCAGCGGCGCCGACCGCCGGCGCGCCCGCGAGCTCATCCGCTGCTACGGCTCAGACACGCTGGCCTACTTCGCGCTGCGCGAGGACAAGAGCTACTTCTTCTCCAGCGACGGCCAGGCGATGATCGCCTACACGTTCGTCAGCGGGTACGCGCTGGCCTCGGGCGATCCGATCGGCGCGCCCGAGTCGCTGGAGCTGGCGGTGGCGGAGTTCCTGGACTTCTGCCGGGCCCGGGCCTGGCACGTGGCGTTCCTGGCGGTGCGCGAGGACGACCTCCCGCTGTACCGGCGCCAGGGCTTCCACGGCGTGTACCTGGGCGACGAGGCGATCATCCGCTGCGACCGCTTCAGCCTCCACGGCAGCGCGATGAAGGCCGTCCGCACGGCGGTCGGCCGGGTCGGTCGGCACCACAGCTTCAAGCTGCTGCGGGAGGCGGACGCGCCCCCGCGCCTGGTGGCCGACCTCAACGCGATCGGCGAGCGCTGGCGGGGCAAGGCCCCGGAGCGGGGCTTCACCATGGAGCTGGGCGGCGGTGTGCGCGGGGTGGAGCCGGACTTCCTGCTGGCGGTGGCCTTCGAGGGCCCCGAGCAGCAGCCGGTCGGGTTCCTGCGACTGGTGCCCTGCTACGGCGAGGACCCCGGCTACTCGCTCGACCTGATGCAGCGCGACCCCGACTCCGCCAACGGCCTGACCGAGTACCTGATCGCCAACGCCGCGCTGGCCCTGGGCGAGCGGGGCTTCTCCCGGCTGTCGCTGAACTTCGCCGCCTGGGGCCGGCTGTTCGACTCCGGGACTCGGCTGAGCCCGACGCAGCGGCTGCTGGCCCTGTTCGCGCGGCTGCTCAACCCGTTCTTCCAGATCAAGTCGCTGCGGGACTTCAATGCCAAGTTCGACCCGGAGTGGCTCCCGCGGTCGATCGTGATCGAGGACCCGGCGGCGGTGCCCAAGGTGGGGATCCTGTACGCCAGCGTCGAGGGCTTCCTCAACCTGCCGGTGATCGGGCGCTATCTGGTGCCGCCGGTGCGGGCCGGGGGCTAGCCGCCGCGCCGCCAGGGCGGTGGGATCTCCCGGCGGCGCGACGGGAGGCGGGCGCTGGGAGGCCCGGTGCGGGTGGAGGCGGCAGAGGCCCGGGCTGCGCTCGCCCAATTGGGGGCCGCCGCCGGCTGCTGGAGGAGGACGGGCCAGGTGCCCTGGTCGACCGCGCCCGTGGCCGCCAGGCCGTGCGCCGACTGGAAGTTGCGGACGGCCTGCGCCGTCCCGCTCCCGAAGGCCCCGTCGACCGCGATCGCCGCTCCCGCCCCGACCAGGTGCTCCTGCGCCCACACCACCAGGTCGCCCCGAGACCCCTGCGACAGCCGGGCGTAGGCGCCGGCCGCCGGCGGGGCCGGGCCGGCCGGCTGAACCGCCGCTGCGATCGCCTGCCAGCCGCGGGCGCTCGTCTCCTGCCAGTCCCACCAGCTCAGGCCGGTCGTGCCGTAGGCGCTCGCCAGCGAGCGGAAGCGAGCGATCTCGGCCGGCGCCGGGTCCTGGTAGAGCTGGCCCAGCGGGAAGATCGGGCGCTGGTAGGGCCGGTTGACCGGCCAGGTGTGCGAGTACACGTTGTCCACCGTCGTCCCGATCGCCTTCCAGTACATCTGGGGCAGGTTGAACTGCGCGCCGCCCGGGCCGAGGAAGACCGAGAACGGGAACGAGGGGTGGTAGTCCACGTAGGGGAAGCCGGCCAGCGCCAGCGGGTAGGAGGCGCCGATGCCCGCGCGCAGCGCCGACAGGTAGGTCTGCGCTTGGGCGTAGCGCCCCTCGTACTCGGACTCGGCGTCGATGACCAGGCAGTCGGCGCCGTTGCGCACCGCCTGCGCGCCCACCGCCGCCTCGCCGCGCGGGTTGCTCCCGTACACGTACTGCCAGGCGCACACATGCAGTCCCGCCGCCTTCAGGGCGGACACGTTCTGGGGCGTGAACTGGCTGGACCAGAAGCTCGTCCCGTCCGAGCTCTTGAGGAACACGGTGCTCACGCCGCTCGCGCGCGCGCGGGACTCAATCGCGCTCAGGTTGCCGCCCTCGCTGCTGTGGAGGATCCAGATCCACATCCCCTGCCCGTCCAGCGCCGTCCCGCTGGCCGGCGCCGAGACCGGCCGGGGCAACCTGCGCAGGATCCGCACGACCCGCGACCAGTTCGAGCGGCGGGTCCCGTTGCGCAGCCGGACGCGTCCGCCGGTGGCGTCGGCGGGCAGCCGGAACACCCACCGCAGGCGCGAGCGGCGCACGGGCGCCACCGTCCGGCGGCCCCGGCGGGTGGCCACTTCCACGCGCAGCCGCCCCTGCACCCCCAGCGCGGCCACCACCAGCCGCGAGCCGGGCGCGACCGCGGGGGCGCGGTGGCAGGAGCGGGGGAAGCAGTCCACCCACAGCAGGCGCAGCGCCGGCGTGCGCGCCCCGGCGAGCGCCGGAAGCGCCGCGGCGAGCGCCAGCGCCAGCGCGACAGCCCCGGCCATGCGCCTCGTCGTCGAGCCCATCTGCCACAAGGTCGCATGACGGGCCCCGAAGTTGCGGTCGCGCAGGGAATCCTGCGGCGAACCGCGGGCGTGCCCGCCCCGCGCAGCGGGTAGGCGCTGGGGCGGATGGCCGAGCTGGGAGGCACCTTTCGCCTGGGCGGCGACGGTCCCGAGGTGAATCGCCTGGGCTTCGGCGCGATGCGGCTCACCGGCCGGGGGATCTGGGGTGAGCCGCCGGACCGCGAGGCGGCGCGGGGCGTGGTGCGGCGCGCGGTCGAGCTGGGGGTGAACCTGATCGACACGGCGGACTCCTACGGTCCCGCCGTCTCCGAGGAGATCATCGCCGAGGCCCTGCACCCCTACCCGGACGGCCTGGTCATCGCCACCAAGGGCGGGCTCACCCGGTCCGGCCCCGGCCGCTGGGACCGCGACGGGCGCCCCGAGCACCTCCGCGAGGCCTGCGAGGGCAGCCTGCGCCGCCTGCGGCTGGACGCGATCGAGGTCTACCAGCTGCACGCGGTGGACCCGAAGGTGCCGCTGGAGGAGTCCGTGGGCACGCTGATCGAGTTGCGCGACGCGGGCAAGATCCGCCGGATCGGGCTCTCCAACGTGACGGTGGAGGAGCTCGAGCGCGCGCTGGCGCTCACCGCGGTGGTGACGGTCCAGAACCGCTACAACCTCGCGGACCGGTCCTCGGAGGACGTCCTGGAGGCCTGCGCCGCCCGCCGCATCGGGTTCATCCCCTGGTTCCCGCTCGCCACCGGCGAGCTCGCCCGGCCCAGCGGGACGCTGGAGGAGATCGCCCGCCGCCACGACGCCACGCCGGCCCAGGTGGCGCTGGCCTGGCTGCTCGCGCGCTCGGAGGTGACGCTGCCGATCCCCGGCACGGCCTCGATCCAGCACCTGGAGGAGAACCTCGGCGCCGGCCGGCTGCGGCTCGACCCGGACGAGGTGGCAGCCCTCGAGGACGCGGTGGGCTAGCCGACCGCCGCCGGCCGACCAGTAGCCTGAGGAGCGGGACCGATGGCGCCGACGCTGGACATCGAAAGCCACCCGCTGGACGGGGGCGTGGAGCTCGTGCTGACGGGCGAGCTGGACATCTCGAGCGTGTCGCAGCTCCGGGACGAGCTGCGCCGCCTGCGCACGGCGGAGGTGCCGCTGGTCCGTCTGGACATCTCCGCCCTGGAGTTCGTGGACTCGACGGGGCTGCGCTCGCTGCTGGTGGCCGCCCGCGACGCGCGGGTGCACGGCTGGAAGCTGGCCCTCACCCGCGCGCCGGCTC
>VAXS01000180.1 GCA_005883255.1 Actinomycetota bacterium
GCCCGATCTGGGCGCAGCACCAGTACGCGGGAGACGCCGACGGCGTGGGCCCCGCCGAACGCGCCCTCGCCGCCCGCCCGTCCTGCCCCGACGGCTCCCTGCCGGGCCGGACGATCTGGGTCACCGAGACCGGCGCCGGCGCGCTCCCGCCGGGCAGGCCCCGGCCGGCGGGCACCGCCGCCCTGGGCGCCGGCTGCCGTTCTCTCGCGGCCCTGCTCGACCGCTGGTACCGCGACCCGCGCGTCGCCACCGCCTTCCAGTACACGCTCCGCGACGACCCGGGCTTCCCGGTCGGCCTGTCGCCGCCAGCCACCGGCCCGCCCTACCCGACGTTCGCCCTCTGGCGAGCCTGGGGCGCCCGCCCCGATCCCACCGCGCCGCCCCCGCCGCTCCCGGCGCCCTGCCGCTAGCGCTCGCTCAGACCGGCTCGTTGTCCAGCGAGCGCCAGAGGAACCGGGCGGCCGTGGAGCGGTAGGGGCGCCAGGGCTCGGCGATCCGCTCCATCTCCGCCGCCGACGGCAGCTCCGGCAGGTCGTAGAGGCGGCGGAACGCCGCGCGGATCCCCAGGTCGCCGACCGGCAGCACGTCGGGCCGGTCGAGCTGGAAGATCAGGAACATGTCCGCGGTCCACTCGCCGATGCCCTTGACCGCCACCAGCTCGGCGGTCACCCGCTCGTCGGGCTCCGCGCTCAGCCGCTCCAGGTCGAGCTCGCCGGTGGTCACGTGCTCGGCCAGCGAGCGCAGGAACGCCACCTTGGCCCGCGAGAGCCCGACCGCGGACCGCAGCTCCTCGGGGTCCTCGGCCAGCACCTCGACGGGCGTCGGCGGCCGGCCGCCGAAGCGGTCCCACAGCCGGCCGACCATGACCCGCGCCACCTTGGAGGACAGCTGCTGGCCGATGATCGCGCGCACCAGCGCCCCGTAGTAGTCGTGGGGCTGGACGCCGCGCCGCCCGCTGCGCTCGCCCAGCTCGCCCACCTCGTCGATCAGCGTCCGCAGCCGGGGATCGGCGTCGCGGAGGTGGGCCACAGCGCGGTCCAGCCGGGCCGGCCAGCGCCGCGTGCGCGAGGCCGCCACGCGGCTAGGAGGCGGGCGAGGTCGGGTCGCCCTCGACCGCGCCCGGGACGCCCGTGTTCGTCGAGTACTTGGGCTGGAT
>VAXS01000251.1 GCA_005883255.1 Actinomycetota bacterium
CCCCACTGCTGCGGGAGATGGCGGGGGAGGGCGAGGAGGGGCGCCGGCTGATCGACTCACTGGTGCGCGCGGTCCCGATGCGGCGGCTGGGCGAGCCCGAGGACGTGGCCGCCGCCGTCGGCTTCCTGGCCTCGGACGCCGCCGGCTTCATCACCGGCCAGACGCTGTCGGTAAGCGGCGGCCTGACGATGGCGTAGCGCCTCGTACGCTTGCGGCGACCAACCGCGAGCGATAGGAGCAGGAGATGGAGGACCTCACCGACGTCCGCTACGAGGTCGATCGCGGCCTCGCCTGGATAACGATCGACCGGCCCGACAGGCTCAACGCGTTCCGCGCCCGCACCGTCGACGAGCTCATCCGCTGCCTCAAGCGGGCCTGGGCCAGTCCCGACGTCGGCGTGATCTGCCTCACCGGCGCCGGCGACCGTGCGTTCTCCGCCGGAGGCGACCAGAAGCAGCGGGCGGAGTCCGGCGACTACGGCCCGTCCGAGTCGGGCCTGTTCGAGGTGGAGTACCTGCACCGGCTCCTCCGCGAGGTGCCCAAGCCGGTGATCGCCGCGGTCAACGGGGTGGCGATCGGAGGGGGCCATGTGCTGCACGTCCTGTGCGACCTGACGATCGCCGCCGCGCACGCGGAGTTCGGCCAGGTCGGCCCCCGGGTGGGCTCGTTCGACGCCGGCTTCGGCACCGCCTACCTGGCCCGGGTGGTGGGCGAGAAGCGGGCGCGCGAGCTCTGGTTCCGCTGTCGCCGCGTGGACGCCGCCACCGCGGAGCGCTGGGGACTGGTCAACGCGGTGGTCCCGGCGTCGGAACTGCGGGCCGAGGTGCGCCGCTGGGCCGACGACATGCTGGCGCTGTCGCCCACGGCGCTGCGCTTCCTCAAGCAGTCGTTCAACGCGGACACCGAGCACCAGGCGGGCATCGGCCAGGTGGCCTTCAGCGGCCTGGGGCTGTTCGTGCGGACCGACGAGGCGCAGGAGGGAGTCAGCGCGTTCGCCGAGAAGCGCACGCCCGACTTCGCCCGCTTCCGCGCCGGAGCCTCGGCCTAAACTGGCTGGAGTGACGACCGACGAGATCCGCGAGACCTTCCTGGGGTTCTTCGAGGCCCGCGACCACCTGCGGCTGCCCTCCGCCTCGCTGGTCCCGGCCACCTACGACCCGTCCGTGCTGCTCACCACGGCCGGGATGCACCCCCTGAAGCCCTACTTCCTGGGGCAGGAGGCCCCGCCGCGTCCCCGGCTGACCACCTGCCAGAAGTGCTTTCGCACCACCGACATCGAGAACGTGGGCAACACCAACCGCCACCTCACCTTCTTCGAGATGCTGGGCAACTTCTCGGTCGGCGACTACTTCAAGCAGGGGGCGGTCGAGCTGGCCTGGGAGCTCTCGCGCGAGGGGTTCGGGCTGCGCGAGGACGACATCTGGGTCACCGTGTTCGAGGGCGACGCCGAGCTGGGCCTGGAGGCCGACGAGGAGGCGATCGACGCCTGGCTGTCGGTGGGGGTCCCGCGCGAGCGGATCGTGCTGTGCCCGCGCTCGGAGAACTTCTGGCAGGCGGGCCCGACCGGGCCGTGCGGGCCCTGCTCGGAGCTGTACTACGACCGCGGCCTGGACTTCGGCGCGCCCGACGACCTCCCGGGCGAGGACAACGAGCGCTTCGTCGAGTACTGGAACCTGGTCTTCATGCAGTTCAACCAGGAGCCGGAGGGAGTCCTCACTACCCTGCCGGCGAAGAACATCGACACCGGCCTGGGTCCCAACCGGCTGGCGGCCGTCCTCCAGGACGTGCCGTCGGTGTTCGAGACCGACCAGTTCCGGCCGCTGATCGAGCTGGGCGAGGAGCTCTCCGGGCGCCGCTACGACGAGTCGTTCCCGGTCGGGCGGGCGCTGCGGATCCTGGCCGACCACTCGCGCGCGGCCACCTTCCTGGTGGCCGACGGCGTGGTCCCCTCCAACGAGGATCGTGGCTACATCCTGCGCCGGGTGATGCGGCGGGCGATCCAGCAGGGCCGCTCGCTGGAGATGGAGCCGGGCTTCCTGATCCGCTACGGCGCGCGGGTGCGCGACGTGATGGGCGCCGCCTACCCCGAGCTGCACGAGCAGCGCGAGTCGATCGACCGCTGGCTCGCGGCCGAGGAGGAGGGCTTCTCGCGCACGCTGGAGCAGGGGATGCGGATGCTGATGGACGTGCAGCGGGCCCGCGGGCGGGCCGTCGCCCGGGCGGGCCTGCGCGACGACGCGGCCGAGCGCGCCCGGGAATTCGCCTCGGCGGCCGGGTTCACCACCCGGTTCACCGGCTACGAGAAGCGCGAGGAGCACACCACGGTGGGCGCGCTGGAGCCCCAGGACGGTCGGGTGCTGGCCAAGCTGGCCGACTCGCCGTTCTATCCCGCCGGCGGCGGGCAGATCTCCGACGCCGGCCTGGTCGAGTGCGAGGACGGCGACTGTCGCGCCACCGTGGCGGAGGTGGTGCGGCTGGGGGAGGACCAGGCCGTGCTCCTGGACGTAGAGCGGGGGGATCTCTCCGAGGGCAAGCGGGTGGTGGCGCGCGTGGACCGGCGGGCCCGGCACGCCACCGAGTGCAACCACACGGCCACGCATCTCCTGCACGCCGCGCTGCGCGACCGGCTGGGCCGGCACGTGCGCCAGGCCGGCTCCTACGTGGGGCCGGACAAGCTGCGCTTCGACTTCACCCACGGCGGCGCGCTGAGCGAGGAGGAGCTGCGCGACGTCGAGGACCGGGTCAACGACTGGGTCCTGGAGGACCAGCCCGTGCGGGCGCTGACCACCACGCTGGAGGAGGCGCGCCGGTTGGGTGCCATGGCGCTGTTCGGCGAGAAGTACGGCGACGTCGTGCGGATGGTCGAGGTGGGGGACGGGTCGTTCTCGCGGGAGCTGTGCGGGGGCACGCACGTCCGCTCGACCGCCGAGATCGGTCTGTTCAAGGTGGTCTCGGAGTCCTCGAGCGCGGCGAACGTGCGGCGCATCGAGGCGCTGACGGGTCCCGAGGGCGTGGCGCTCATGCGCCGCCACGACGACATCCTCCAGGGGCTCGCCCACGAGCTGCGCACGCAGCCGGAGAGCGTTCCCGACCTGGTGGCGAACCTGCGGGCGAAGGCGGCACAGGCGCGGACCGGCGCGGCCGCGCCCGCGATCTCGATCGAGGAGCTGTCCGCCCGCGCCACCGACGTCAACGGCGAGAAGGTCCTCGTGGCCGACGTCCCCACGGCCGACGAGAAGGAGCTGCTGGGCGTGCTGGACCGGCTCAAGCCCAGGCTGGGCGACGCCGCGATCGTGCTCGGCGCCAAGGCCGACGGGCGGGTGCTGTTCGTGGCCAGCGTGGCCCCGGCGCTGGTGGAGCGCGGGGTCAAGGCGGGGGCGGTGGTGAAGGCGGCGGCCGAGGTGGCCGGCGGCGGGGGCGGAGGGCGCGACACGATGGCCCGGGCGGGCGGGCGCCACGTCGAGAAGCTCGACGAGGCGCTGGCGGCCGCCCGGGCGGCGATCGCCGAGGCGCTCGGCGCCGCCTGAGGGCGCGTGCGCGTCCTGGCACTGGACTTCGGCCGCGCGCGTTGCGGCTGCGCGATCAGCGATCCCACCGGGATGCTGGCCACCCCGGTGGAGGCGATCGAGCGCCCGGCGAGCCCACAGGGATTGCGCCGCATCGCGGCGTTGGTGCACGACCGGGAGGCGGAGAGGGTGGTCGTCGGGTTGCCGCTCACGCTCGCCGGCGGCGAGTCGGACCAGACGCGGGCGGCGCGGAGGTTCGCGGCGCGGGTGGCCGAGGCGGTGGCGCCCGTCGGCGTCGAGCTCTACGACGAGCGGCTGACCACCGCGCAGGCCCAGCGCACCGGGGGGCGCGCCGACGAGGACTCGCGCGCGGCCGCCCACCTGCTCGACGCCTGGCTGGCGCGGCGCCGGGGCGGGACCGAGTAGGCGCCGGCGGGTGCGCTAGCCTCGGTGCTCGGTTGCACGGACGATGACCGCGGTCCTATCGCTGCTCGCCGGGATGGTGCTGGGCGCACTGGTATGCGCGCTCCTGGTGTTGGTCATCGCGTTCGTCTGGCGCCGGCACTTCCGCACCGCTCTCCTCTACTTCGGCCTGGCTGAGGACACCAGGGAGCTGGTGGCCGGCGAGGCCGCCGAGTCGGAGGCGCGCCTCAGCGTGCGCGGCAAGGCGCTGTCGCCCACCGGCACGTTCGACTGGCCGCACTCGCCGGGGCATCCCGAAGGCCAGGCCTAGCGGGACCGGCCAGGCTGCCGGCGGTGAGGCGTGGGCGGACGTGTCCGGCTACCCTTTCGCGTTCGGTCGGGCCCGCGGGGCATGCGCGCCACTCGTCGGACCGGCCGCGCGACCAGGGAGGGGGTCGCGAG
>VAXS01000252.1 GCA_005883255.1 Actinomycetota bacterium
ACGTGGCGCTCATCCGGCTCGCCGCCTAGGGGCGCACGACCCGCCCGTACAATCGAAGGATGCTGAGCGAGCGGCAGGAGCTCATCCTGCGCAAGGTCGTGGAGGGCCATCTGGACGCCGGCCAGCCGGTCGCCTCCAAGGCGCTGGCCGAGGGCGGCGACCTCTCCTGGGGGTCGTCGACGATCCGCCACGAGCTGGCCGTGCTCGAGGAGCATGGGCTCCTGGCGCATCCGCACACGTCGGCGGGCCGCGTCCCCACCGACGCCGGCTACCGCTACTTCGTCGACCGTCTGCTGCCCCAGCGCCGGCACCGTCCGCTGTCGCTCTCGCTGGCCCGCACCGAGATCGACAAGGCGATGCAGACCACCACCGAGACCCTCTCCCAGGTCACCAGCCTGATGGCGATCGTCTCCGGTCCCCCGATCGGGACCGCCACCGTCCGCCACGTCGAGGTCCTGCTCCTCGCGGCTGGTGGGGCTGGGCCTGGGCGCCCGGATGCTGGCCCAGCGGCTCACCGACCCCGGCCTGTCCGAGGGCGAGCGCCGCTTCCTGGCGGAGCTGGCGCCGGCGTTCACGCAGCTGGCCGACACCGCGCAGGAGCGGCTGTACGTGGACGGCACCGCGCGCCTGCTGCGCGAGGATCGCGTCCAGGACGTGTCCGAGCTCAACGCGCTGATGGAGATGCTCGAGCGCCGGGTCGTCCTGCTGGGCGTGCTGCGCGAGGCGCTGGACGAGCGCGACGTCTACGTCCGCATCGGCCGCGAGAACGAGCGACCCGAGCTGCGGTCGCTGGCGGTGGTGGCGGCGGCGTACGGCCTGCCCCGGCGCAGCCTGGGCACGGTCTCCGTGATCGGGCCGGTGCGGATGGACTACGGGGTGGCGATCGACTCGGTGCGCGACGCCGCCCTGCAGCTCTCGCGCTTCGTCGAGGACGTCTACGACGAGTAGCCGCGCGGTGCCCGCCGACTACTACGAGGTCCTGGGCGTCTCGCGCGGCGCCAGCGAGCAGGACGTCAAGAAGGCGTTCCGTCGGCTGGCGCGCGAGCTGCACCCGGACGTCAACACCCACGACCCGGCCGCGGAGGAGAAGTTCAAGGAGGCGGCCGAGGCCTACGAGGTGCTCTCTGACCCCGAGCTGCGGCAGATCTACTACCGCTACGGCCACGAGGGGCTGCGCTCCGGCGGCTTCGAGCCCAGCTTCGAGGGCTTCGGGTCGTTCGCCGACATCTTCGACGCCTTCTTCGGCGGTGGGCTGGGCGACCCGCTGGGATTCGGCTCGGCCGGGCGCAGCCGGGCGGTCCAGGGCGGCGACGTGGTGGTCACGGCCGAGGTCGAGCTGGCCGACGTGCTGGTGGGCACGTCGGTGGACGTCTCGTTCGACGCGATCGCGCCCTGCGAGCGCTGCCACGGAAACGGCGCCGAGCCCGGAACCCCGATCGTCACCTGCGAGCGCTGCGGCGGCAGCGGCCAGCTGCGAGCCGTGTCGCGGACGCCGTTCGGACAGGTCGTCCGGGCCACGGTGTGCGACGTCTGCGGCGGCGACGGGCGCGTGGCCGAGACGCCCTGCACCCGCTGCCGGGGCCGCGGGCGGACCGCCCAGCGCCGGCGGCTGTCGATCGACGTGCCGGCGGGGGTCGACGACGGGCAGCGCATCCGGCTCGCCGGGCGCGGCCACGCCGGGGAGCTGGGCGGCCCGCCGGGCGACCTGTACGTGCTCCTCCGCATCCGCGAGGACCGGCGCTTCGTGCGCGACGGGACCGACCTGGTGACGGTGATCGACGTCCCGGCGCCGGCCGCCGCGCTCGGGCGGCGGATGACGGTGCCCACCCTGGACGGCGAGGAGGCGGAGATCGAGCTGCCCGCCGGCACCCAGCCGGGGATGACACTGACGCTGCGGGGCCGCGGCCTGCCGCCGCTGCGGGGCGTCCGGCGAGGCGACCTGCGCGTGGTGGTGGATGTGGTGATCCCGCAGCGGCTGTCACCGGAGCAGCGCCGCCTGGTGAAGGAGCTGGCCGACTCGCTGACCGAGGAGAACCTGCAGTCGGCCGACGAGGGCGTGTTCGCCAAGCTGCGGAGGGTCCTGCGGGCGTGATCCGCCTGGCGCTGCGCGTGCGCCGCGCGCAGGCCGAGCTGGTGCTGGCGGAGCTGCTGGAGCTGGCGCCCGCGGGCGTCGAGGAGGTCGACCGCGGCGAGGTGGTGGAGTACGCCGTCTACGGCGCGCCGGGGGAGCTGCCGGAGCTGCCGGCGCTCCGGGCCGCGGCACACGGCGCCCTGGTGGAGGTCGCCACCAGCGAGGTGGCCGACGACTGGCCCGAGCGCTGGCGCGAGTTCCACCGGCCGGTCCGCCTCCGCGAGCGGCTGTACGTGCGCCCGCCCTGGGAGCCGGCGGTGGACGGCCTGCTGGACGTGGTGATCGACCCCGGCCGCGCCTTCGGGACCGGCGCCCACGCCACCACGCGCCTGTGCCTGGAGCTGCTGGTGGAGCTGGCCGACCGGGAGGGCGAGCTCGGCCCGTTCGCCGATCTCGGCTGCGGCTCGGGGGTGCTGGCGATCGTGGCCGCCCGCCTGGGCTGGTCGCCGGTGGTCGCCGTGGACCACGAGGCGGCCGCCGTCGCGGCCACCACCGCCAACGCGGCCGCGAACGCGGTCGACCTCGACGTGCGCCGGCTCGACCTGCGCCGCCAAGCCCCGCCGAGCGCGACCACGACGGTGGCCAACCTCGCCGGCCCGCTGCTGCGCCAGCTGGCCCCGCGCCTCTCCGCGCGGCGCCTGCTGGTCTCGGGCGTGCTGGTCGCCGAGGCCGACGACGTGGCCGCCGGCTTCGCCGC
>VAXS01000253.1 GCA_005883255.1 Actinomycetota bacterium
GGCCTGGTGGCCCGGGTGCGCCGGCGCCGTTACGGCGGGCCCGAGGCGGCCCACCGCGCCGCGATCGACGACTCGGAGGATTCGATTCCCGCGCTGGAGTTCGCCGAACGCGCCGAGGAGCCGGGGCAGGAGCCCGAGCCGGCGCGCCAAGCCACCGCCGGCGACGCCGAGTCGCACGCCGACCTGCGCCGCGGCACCGGCCGCCGCTAGCCGCGACCGTCGGTCCGCGCGCGCCCCCCCGCGCGCCCGCGCGCCGATGCGGTTGAGAGGACTCGAACCTCCACGGGGTTGCCCCCACAGGCACCTGAAGCCTGCGCGTCTACCAATTCCGCCACAACCGCGGGCAGCGCGACGATAGCAACGCGCGGGCGGGTCGCCACCCCCTTGCTACCCTCCGACGCCGACGATCTCGCCGCTATCGTCTAGGGGACTAGGACGCCGCCCTCTCACGGCGGAAATCCGGGTTCGAATCCCGGTAGCGGTACTTCGCTCTGCCTGCAAACCGGCCAGGAAAGGAGCGAGCGGATGCAGATCCGGGTCCGTATGAGCATGAGCGCCGACGGCTACGTGACCACGCCGGACGGGTGGCCGGCGCTGACCGCCGACCCGGCCTTCGTCTCCGGCCAGAGCCACGGCATCCGCGAGTTCCTCGTTGGCTGCGAGGCGGCGCTGATGGCCCGCACCACGTTCGAGCCGGCCCTCACCACCGACCGGTGGCCGTGGCCGACCCTGAACGTGTTCGTGCTCGGCTCGCGGCGTCCGGAGGGCACGCCCGACCACGTGGTCAGCGACAGCGACCCGGGGCGGCTGCTGGAGAAGCTCGGGTCGGCCAACCAGGGCGGCGACGTCCACCTGGTCGGCGGCCCGCGCACGATCGAGACCTTCCGCGCGCTGGGAGCGCTGGACAAGCTCGAGCTGGTCGTGCTCCCGCTGCTGTTCGGAGATGGGCTGCGGCTGACGCCGTCGCTCAGTCCCGACGCCGAGCTGACGTTCGAGCGTGAGCGCGCCCTTCCAGGCGGCTCGGTGGAGATCGTCTACGGCCTGACCTGACCGGAACGCGGCGCTGCCGGGGTGGGGCGGCGGAGCTTCCGCCGCCCCACCCGCCGGTCTACTGCGGACTGCCGAGCGAGATGGCGCCGCTGATGGCGGCGGTGGTCACGCCCGCACCCGCACACGCGGTGGGATCGGGTGGCTGGAAGAACAGCTGACCGAACGCCGACTGACCGGCATTGCGGGTGGTGTTGACCGTATGGGTCGGTGCCGGTGGCGCCTTGGTCGGACCGGTGTACGAGGCCAGCGTGTCGTCGACGCTGGCGACCACCGAGCCCGTGAGCTCGACGGCGGCGGCGGCGCCGCTGGTGGCGTAGCCGACCACGGTGGTGGTGCCGTCGGCCCAGTTGGCGATCGCCGTGCCCGAGGTGGTGCTGCTGCCGCAGCTGCCGTTGCCGGTGGGGATGGGCTCCTGATATGTCGCGGTCGCGGAACCGGAATGGGCCCCGGTGACGGCGGCGCCGGCGGCATGGCTGAAGCTCAGCGCGCTGCTCAGCGTCTCGGTGTAGGGACCTGTGCCGCTGACCGCGCTGACGGTGCGGGTCTCAGCGATGCTGGTGCCGGGATCAATCGTGACGACGGTGCCGCTGGTCTGCGTCGGAACCGAGCCTTCGGAGCCCGCCGTGGAAATGGTGGGCGATCCTGCGGATGCGGCCGCGGCGAGCGTCGTGGAGTCGGTGTAGCTCCAGTTGTATGGCGTGGTGATCGTGCGGCCGGCCTCGACAGAGCCGGACGTGGGTGCGGCAGAGGTGCTCGACTGGCAGCCGCTCAGGCCGCCGGCGAAGTTGTACGAGAAGTTCTGGGCGTTGTTGGTCAGTCCCGGCGAGAAATTCGCCGTCCCCTGCAGCTGACAGCTGCCGAGCGACTGCGCCTCCGCCGAGGGCGCAACAGCGAACAGCATCGCCAGTAGGCACACCGGCCCGGCGAATACGAGCTTACGCAATGGTCTCTCCTCCCGAAGGATCGGACTTCGCATCCGTACCGTGCGGCCGGTGATCCCGGCTCCGTGGCGGATAGATCCCGGTCACGAACTCCCACCGAGAGCTCGACGACGTCGAACACGCGCAGACAATCGTCCGCTACGCGAATCCCCCTGCCCTTGCTGGCGCCCCAATACCCGGAAATCCGGATCTCAAACGAGTTCGAGCGCCCCTGCTGCATCCGGCGACGCGGCAGTTGTCGCTGGATCAGCTGGGCGGGCGGCGCGCCGGCTCGTCCTCGTGCGCGCGAGAAGCGGGCACCGAGGCGGCGTCGGGCGCGGGCTCCAGCGCGGGCGTGGCGGCCTCGTCGGCGGGGCCGTCCGGCGCGCCTGCGGCGGCCTCCGGCTTGATCGCCTTCAGCAGCGGCTGGACGAGGTCGAGCGGCAGCGGGAAGACGATCGTCGAGCTCTGGTTGCTGCCCATCTCCAGCAGCGTCTGCAGAT
>VAXS01000254.1 GCA_005883255.1 Actinomycetota bacterium
CGGGGCCGGGTTGGGGCTCCGGGAGCTCGCGCAGCTCCAGGGGCTGGCCGGGCGCGGTGAACACCATCGCGCGCACGTCAGCCCCAGATCCTCCGCGCCGTGCGGACCAGCGTGGCCAGCTTGCGCCGCTCGTCCTCCACGGTGATGCGGTTCCCGACCACCGAGGTGGAGAAACCGCACTGGGTCCCGACCGCCAGCCGCTCCAGGTCGACCAGCCGCGCCGCCTCGCGCACGCGCGCCTCCAGGTCGTCCTCGCTCTCCACCCGGCGGGTCTTGGTGGTCACCAGGCCCAGCACCACCACCTTGTCGTCGGGCACCAGCCGCAGCGGGTCGAACGTCCCCGAGCGCTCGTCGTCGTACTCCAGCAGCAGCCGCTGCGCGTGCACGCCGGCGAAGATCGGGCGCGCGATCTGGTCGTAGCCGCCGGCCACCAGCCAGCGGGAGTCCTGGTTGCCCCGGCACAGGTGGAAGCCGAAGGTCAGGCCGGGGGCGGCGTCGATCACCGCGTTGTCCAGCTCGATCCCGTACGACAGCCAGCGCTCGAGCGTCCAACCCCGGTCCTCGTAGAACTTCCTCCAGCGGGGGTCGATCAGCAGTGGATAGTGCGGGGCGTCCAGCTGGGCGCGGGTGCAGCCCAGCCGGGACAGCTCGCGGACCTCGTCCTGCAGGATCCCCACCACGTCGGCCATGAAGTCGTCGAAGCGGGGATAGGCGTCGCGCGAGCGCTCGGGGTCCCACAGGTTGGCGAACAGGGTGGGGCTGGGCAGCGTGACCTTGATCGCCCGGTCGGTGCACGCCCGCAGGAACGTGAACTCCTCGGCCGCCAGCGACCGGCGGGGGCGCAGCCGCTCCACCACCGCCAGCCCGGGTGGGCGCGCGGTGGTGCGGTCGCCCACGTCGGGCTCCTCCGAGTGCCACTCCCCCCACAGCCAGGCGTCGATGTCCACGCCGGCGAAGCCGTCGACCGCCTCGGTGAGCTCGCTCTGGAAGGACTCACGACGCAGCTCGCCGTCGGTGACCACCGGGAAGTCGACCTCCTCCTGCAGTCCCAGCGCCCAGCGCACCGCGTCGTCCTCGACCGCCTTGAACGCCGCCGGCTCGATCTGCCCGAAGGCGCGGCGCTCGCGCGCGGCCAGCAGGTCGGGTGGCCGCAGGAGGCTGCCCACGTGCTCGGCTCGGGCCACGGACACCCTGCGAGCATAGGTCCATGACCGTGTGCGAGGAGATGGGGGCGTGGGCGGCGGGCCTGCGGCTGGGCGACGTCCCTGAGCGCGTGCGCGAGCGCGCCCGGCTCCAGGTCGCGTCGATCCTGGCCGCCGGTTCCGCGGGCCAGGCGGCGGCCCGGCCGTTCGCGCGCGTGGCGCCGGACGGGCCGGTGGGGGAGGTGTACGCGGGCGCGGCGGCGTCGATGGCCCACGACTGGGACGACTACCTGTACATGGGCCACACCGGGCACTCGGCGGTGTGGGCGGCTCGCGCCTTCGCGGGCGAGGACGGCGAGCGGGCGGCCGTCGCCCAGATCGCGGGCGACGAGGTCGGCGGCCGGCTGGGCGCGGCCCTGCTGCTCGGTCCCCACAACGGCCAGTTCTGGTCGTCGATCCACTGCGCGGCGGGCGCCGTGGCGGCGGGCGTGGCGCTGGGGCTCGACGGCCCGCGCCTGGCGCACGCCCTGGCCATCGCGCTCTACCAGCCGCCCTACGGGCTGTGGCCGGGGTTCATGGGCCCCGACAGCAAGCTGCTGACGGCGGCCGAGCCGGCGGGGGCCGGGGCGCGGGCGGCGCTGCTGGCGGCCGACGGCGTCCGCGGCGCGCTCGACGTGGTGGAGGATCCGCGGGGCCTGCTGGCGCAGCTCTCGTTCGCGCCCCGGCCGGCGCTGCTGGGCGCGCTGGGCCAGGTGTGGCTGACCGACACGCTGGCGTTCAAGCCGCACCCCGGCTGCGCCTACCTGCAGGCGGCGGTGGAGGCCGCGCTGACCGCGGGCGCGGCGGCGGACGAGGTGGAGGCGGTGGACGTCGAGGCGGGGTGGCTGACGGTGGAGATGGAGCGGCTGGGCTTGCGCGGCGGGTGGACGCCGGTGGGCGTGGGCTTCTCGGTGGCGCGGAGCGTCGCGGTGGCGCTCGTCGCGGGGAGGCTCACGCACGCCGAGCTCGACCCGGACTGGCTGCGAGCCCACCGCTCCGAGGTCGAGGCGCTGGCCGCCCGCGTGAGCGTCCGCCACGACTGGGAGCTCACGCTGCGCACCGTGCGAGGCGCCGCCGACGCCGGCGCCTCGCTGCGCGACGTCCCGCTCCGCGCCTGGCCGCGGGTGGCCCGGCGGGCCCGCGAGAGCGGGATGGCGCCGGGCGGGCTCGACCTGCGCTCGCTGGCGCGCCGCCCCGG
>VAXS01000255.1 GCA_005883255.1 Actinomycetota bacterium
TCCAGCCGGGTAGGGAAGGCCTCGGCCAGCACCCGCGCTCCCGTGGCGTCAGCGATCCGTCCGGCCGCGCGCAGAACGGGGGCGCGCAGCGCGCGGCCGCCGAGCAGCAGCGCGCTCGACCCGCGGGAGCGCAGCGCCTCTGCGACGGCGGTCACGGTCTCCTCGGAGGCGATGGGCGGCGTGGGCGGCGCCGGCGGCGCGGCGGGCTGGGCACCGTCGCTCCATGACACGTCGGCGGGCAGGATCAGCGTCGCGACCTGCCCGGGCGGGCCAGTCGCGGCGGCGATCGCCTCGGCGGCGTCCGCCGCCAGCCGCTCGGTGGTTTGCGAGGTGCGCACCCAACCCGAGAAGTTGCGCGCGACGGTCTCGATGTCCGACTGCAGCGGAGCGTCGTACTGGGCGTGGTGGGTCGCGTGGTCGCCGACGATGTTCACGATCGGCACCCTCGCCCGGCGGGCGTTATGGAGGTTGGCCAGGCCGTTGCCCAGCCCGGACCCCAGGTGCAGCAGCGTCGCGCCAGGGCGGTCGGCCATCCGCGCGTAGCCATCGGCCGCGCCGGTGGCGACGCCCTCGAACAGCCCCAGGACCGCGCGCATCTCGGACGCCGAGTCCAGCGCGGCGACGAAGTGCATCTCCGACGTGCCGGGGTTGGTGAAGCACGTCGTCACGCCCGCGTCGGCGAGCGTCCGGATCAGGGCCTCGGCGCCGTTCAGGAGCCCGGAACCGGCGCGCCGGCCTCGTAGAGGGCTGAGCGGTCGACGGCCGCGAGCGAGGTCTGGCCGGTGAGCGCCAGCGCCGTGTCGATGTCCGCCTTCATCACGTCCAGCACGTGGCGCACGCCCGCCTCGCCCCGCGCTGCCACGGCCCAGGCCCAGGCCCGTCCGACGAGCACGGCGCGGGCGCCCATGGCGACCATCTTGACCACGTCGAGGCCAGTGCGCACACCGCCGTCGGCAAGCACCTCGACCTCGTCGCCGACCGCGTCCACGACGGCGGGCAGCGCGCGGACCGTCGAGGGCACCGAATCGAGCTGGCGGCCCCCGTGGTTGGAGACGACGATGCCGTCGACGCCCGCGTTCACGGCGCGGCGCGCGTCCTCGGGGTCGAGCACGCCCTTGACGACCAGGCGCCCGGGCCAGTGCTCGCGCACCCAGGCGATCTCGTCCCAGGTGACGCTCGGATCGAACTGCGAGTCGACCCAGTCCCTGAATGCCTCCGGGGTCCCCGCTCCGGGGACGGCGTTCTCCAGGTTGGCGAACGTGAGCGGCCGCCCGCGCAGCGCGACGTCGCGCACCCATCCTGGGTGGCTGACGAGATCGACGGCCCGGCGTAGCCTCGCCCACGCGCTCGGCGTCCCGACCATGGCGTTGCGCGTGTCGCGGTGCCGGGCGCCGACCACGGCAAGGTCCACGGTCAACACCAGCACGGGCGCATCGACCGCCCGCGCCCGGCCGATCAGCTCCTCCGCGTAGCCGCGGTCGCGCATCACGTAGAGCTGGAACCACGGTGGCGTGCGCGTCGCGCCCGCCACCTCCTCGATGCCGCAGATCGACACGGTCGACTCGATGAACGGCACGCCCGTGGCCTCGGCCGCTCGCGCCACCTGCACCTCGGCGCGGCGCGCGAGCATGCCGGCCAGCCCCACGGGTGCGAGGACGATCGGCAGCACCAGTCGCTGTCCGAGCACCTCCACGGCCGGGTCGCGGACGCTGACGTCGCGCATCACGACCTGGCGCAGCAGCACCTCGGCGAGGTCGGCTACGTTGGCCCGCATCGTGGCCTCGTCGTACGCCCCGCCGTCGACGTAGTCGAACAGTTGGCGCGGAAGCCGGCGGC
>VAXS01000256.1 GCA_005883255.1 Actinomycetota bacterium
AGGGGCGGCGGCTGGAGCTCCATGCGCACGTCGACGACCTGCTCCTCAGCGGTCAGGCCTATCCGATCGGGCCCGATCCGCTGCCGGTAACGCTCGACGTCGCCCGGATGACCGGCGGCGGCTGGTCGCTGCGCCTGCGCTTCACCGCGCGGGCCACCGGGCCGTGCATGCGCTGCCTGGAGGACGCCGCCCCGGAGTTCGCGGTCGACGCCCGCGAGGTGGACCAGCCCGGCGGCGGCGAGGAGCTGGACAGCCCCTACGTCTCGCCCGGCGGCGAGCTCGACCTGCGCGCCTGGGCCCACGACGCGCTGGTCCTGGCGCTCCCTGCCCAGATCCTGTGCCGGCCCGAGTGCGCCGGTCTGTGCCCGACGTGCGGCGTCAACCTGAACCACGACCCCGGGCACGCCCACGAGCGCGAGCCCGACCCTCGCTGGGCGAAGCTCCGCGAGCTGGGCGATCGGGTCCGGTAGCCTCTGGCGCCGCCATGGCCGTCCCCAAGCAGAAGCAGGCGCGCTCCCGGACGCGCAAGCGCCGCGCCCAGCACCGTATCTCGTCGCCGCGCCTGAACGAGTGCCCGCACTGCCATCAGCCGCGTCTCCCGCATCGCGTGTGTCCCCACTGCGGGACGTATGCCGGGCGCGAGGTGGAGTCGGCCGCGCCCGACCACGATCACGACCACGACTAGCCCCCTGGCCGAGCCGGTGACCGTCGCGGTCGACGCGAACGGCGCCGACCTGGGGCCCCGCGAGGTCGCGGCCGCCGCCGCCATCGCCGCCGGGCGCGGCACGCGCGTGCTGCTGTTCGGGCCCGCGGCCGAGCTGGGCGACGTGCCCGACGGGGTCCGGGTGGTGGACGCGCCGGTCTCGATCGCCAAGGCGCCCGACCCGGTGGCCGCCGTACGCTCCACGCCCGAGGCGTCGATCGTCCGCGCCGCCCGGGCCGTGGGCGCGGGGGAGGCCGACGCCCTGGTGTGCGGCGGCGCCACGGGCGCGGCGGTCGCGGCGGGCGTGTTCAACATCAAGCGCGCCCGCGGCGTCTACCGCCCGGCGCTGGCGCTCCCGCTGCCGATCCCCGGCGCCCCGATCCTGCTGCTGGACGTGGGGGCCAACGTCGAGGTCCGCCCGGAGCACCTGGTGCAGTTCGCGTTCATGGGCGCCGCGTTCGGCCGGGCGGTGCTGGGCCTCGACCGTCCGCGCGTCGCCCTGCTCTCCAACGGGGAGGAGCCCACCAGGGGCACCCCCGACCTGGTGGAGGCGCACGAGGAGATCGCGGCCCGGGCCGCCGGCGTGTCCGACCTCGACTTCGTGGGCAACGTCGAGGGCACGCAGGTCACGGAGGGCGCCGCCGACGTGGTGGTGACGGACGGGTTCACCGGCAACGTGGCGCTGAAGCTGATCGAGGGCGTCTCGGGCACGGTGCTGCGGGCCATCCGGGACGTGGCCACATCCTCGGCGCGCGGGAAGGTGGGCGGCGCGCTCCTGCGCCCGGCGCTGCGCGGGCTGCGCGACCAGATCGACCCCGAGGGCCCCGGCGGCGCCTACCTCCTGGGGCTGCGCCGCATCGGCGTGGTGCACCACGGGCGCTTCACCCGGTACGGCATCTCGCAGGCGATCGCGGTGGCCGAGCGGGGCGTGCGGGAGCGGGCGGTCGAGCGCACGCTTCAGGCCCTGGAGGCGGCGGGCGCGCTGCGCCGTTCGGTGTCCGCGAGCCCGGCTAGCGTGTCCACGCCGTCATGACGCGCGAGGAGATCCTGGATGCCATCCGCGCGCACCTGGCCGACGAGCTCGAGGTCGAGCCCGGGCGCATCCAGGAGTCGACCCGGTTCAAGGAGGACCTGGAGGCCGACTCCCTCGACCTCTACACGCTGGTCCAGGAGCTCGAGGACTCCTACGGGATCCGGATCCCCGACGAGGACGCCGTCCAGATCCTCAGCGTGGGGCAGGCGATCGACTACATTCTGGCCCGGTTCCCGGGCCGCCCGCCGGGCGACCCGGCGGAACCTCCGGCCCCCTAGCCGAGGCCCTGACCGCTGCCGACGCTAGCCGAGCTCCTGGACGAGCTGCCGGACGACCTCGCCCGGCAGGTGTTCACGCACGCCTCCTGGTCCGAGCGGCGCTCGGAGTCCTACGAGCGGCTGGCCTTCCTGGGCGACAGCGTGCTCTCGCTGGCGGTGACCACGTACCTGTACCCCCGCTTCGAGGCCGAGCGGTTCGGCGCGGGCCGCCTGACCAAGATCCGGGCGCAGGCGGTGTCGGGGCGCTCGTGCAAGGAGGTGGCCGAGCGACTCGACCTGCCGCGGCGGCTGGAGGACTCGGCCCCAGAGGGGGTGTCGGCGGCGGCGCTGGCCCGCACCGAGCGGGTGCTGGCCTCGGTGGTGGAGGCGCTGATCGGCGCCTGCTATCTGGCCTTCGCGTTCGAGCGCACGGCCGCGGCGGTGGTGGAGTCGTTCGCGCCGGAGATCGAGGCGGCGCTGGAGCACCCGGAGGACGCCAAATCGGAGCTGCAGGAGCTGCTGGCCAGGCGCGGGGAGAGCGTGGGATACCGGGTGATCTCGGAGGAGGGTCCGC
>VAXS01000224.1 GCA_005883255.1 Actinomycetota bacterium
GGGCGCTTTCCGCTGGTCGACCACGTCTACGCCAACTCCGAGGCCTCGATCGACGGCCACTTCTGGACCAGCGCGGCCAAGGTCTCGGACTACGTGCACAAGAACTGGTTCCAGAACTACGGCGGCCGCGGGCGCCCCTACGACTTCGGCGTCTACTCCGTCACCTGGCCCGCCAACGGCTTTCTGTTCGACCAGGCCGAGCGCCAGAGCATCTCCTACTTCAACTACGGCGAGGCGGTCGCCGGCGTCGTGCCCCTGACCGACAAGGACCGCAACGCCGCCGAGACCGCCGACGTGGCACGCAAGTTCGCCAACTCCGACCTGGGTCCCACCGACGGCTGCTATCCGAACGACGCCTCGATCAACCAGGACGCGATCACCCAGCAGCAGACCTGGGACTCCACCCCGCCGCCGGGCGCCCCGACCACCGCGGAGTCGCGCTTCGAGTGCTTCAAGACACGCTTCAACGCCCAGGTGGCCAGCGGCAGCGTCCCGGCGTTCAACTACCTGGTCCTGCCCAGCGACCACACGGTGGGCACCACCCCCGGCGAGCGCACCCCGCGGGCGCTGATCGCCGACAACGACTATGGCCTGGGCCAGATCGTCGACCTGGTATCCCACTCGTCGATCTGGAGCTCGTCGGCGATCTTCGTGATCGAGGACGACTCCCAGGACGGCTCCGACCACGTCGATGCCCACCGGATCCCGGCGGCGGTCATCAGCCCCTACGCGCGCCGGGGCGCGGTGGTGCACGACCGCTACGACTTCCTGTCGGTCATCCGCACGATGGAGCTCATCCTGGGCATGAAGCCCCTGGGACTGTGGGACGACCTGGCCACGCCCATGTACTCCGCTTTCCAGCCCACCCCCTCGAACGCCGAGGCCTACGACGCCCTGGTCCCGGAGCAGTCGCGGCTGCAGACCAACTCGTCGAGCGCTCCCAACGCCAGCCAGTCGCAGGCGCTGCGCCTCGGGCGCACCGACGAGACCCCGCAGCAGGTCCTGGATCGGATCCTGTGGCAGTCCGTGCACGGCGCGGGCTCGCAGCCCCCGCCGCCGGGGCCCAACGCCGAGAAGGGAGGCTGATGTGAGGCGCGGCGCACTGATCCTGGCCGCAGCCTGCCTGTTCGCGGCCGCCTCCGCCCCTGCCCGGGCCGCGCTGCCCCCGGTCAAGCACGTGTTCGTGATCGTGCTGGAGAACGAGAACGCCGACACCAGCTTCGGCCCCGATTCGCAGGCGCCGTACCTGGCGAAAACGCTCACCGCCCAGGGTCAGTTCATGCCCAACTACTACGGCATCACGCACGAGAGCCTGGGCAACTACGTCGGGATGATCAGCGGCCAGGGCTCGAACATCGAGACCCAGTCGGACTGCCAGTTCTACGACGAGATGCTGCCGGGGCTCCCGGGGCCCGACGGCCAGGCGCTGGGCCAGGGATGCGTGTACCCGGCCGCATTCCACACCGTGGCCGACCAGCTGGCGGCCGACGGCCTGAGCTGGAAGGGCTACATGGAGGACATGGGCAACTCGGCCACCGAGCCCCAGACCTGCCGCCACCCGGCACTGAACAGTCGGGATGGCACCCAGACGGCCAAGGTCGGAGACCAGTACGCCGCCCGCCACAACCCGTTCGTCTACTTCGACTCGATCGTCGACTCGCCGGCCTGCGCCCAGAACGACGTGCCGCTCGACCGCCTGCCCGCGGATCTGGCGGCGGACAAGACCACGCCCAGCTTCGCGCTCATCTCACCCAACCTCTGCCATGACGGCCACGACTCGCCCTGCGTGGACGGCGAGCCCGGCGGGCTGGTGAGCGCCGACGCGTTCCTGCAGGAGTGGGTCCCCCGCATCATGGGCTCGCCGGGATTCAAGAAGGGCGGGGTCCTCGTGGTCACCTTCGACGAGGCCGAGGACTTCGGCTCCAACGCCGACTCCAGCGCCTGCTGCG
>VAXS01000134.1 GCA_005883255.1 Actinomycetota bacterium
CACATCCGGGGGGCCGAGTTCTGGCGATAATGGTCCACTCCGAGGATGGGACCGACGCTGACGTGTCACGGCAGCGGAGGGACCGCGAAAGGGGGGCTCGATGAGCACCCACCGACGGCCAACTTTGGCCGCCTACCGCCAGGCCGTGACCAGGCAGATCACGGCGGGAGAGCCGTTCGGGTACGTCGAGGACGCCATCGACGTCGCCGACGACCTGACCCTGGACGAGAAGGCCGCGCTGTGGCTGTTCGCCTTCTCGCTGCGCGATCCAGGTGACCAGCGGCGGGACGCTTGCGCTCGCCTCGCCGCCCTGGGCTAGCAGAGGACGCGACGTGGGCGTCGCGCGCGAAACTCCCGCGCGCGCCCGGGTAGAGGGAGGCCGTGGCCGCACGCGCCGAAGCCGACGTGATCGTGGTCGGAGGTGGGCTCGCCGGGCTGGTCGCCGCGGCCGAGCTCGCCGACGCCGGGCGCCGGGTGATCCTGCTCGACCAGGAGCCCGAGGCGTCGCTGGGTGGCCAGGCGTTCTGGTCGTTCGGCGGCCTGTTCCTGGTGGACAGTCCCGAGCAGCGGCGGATGCGGATCAAGGACTCCCGCGAGCTGGCCTGGCAGGACTGGCTCGGCACCGCCGCGTTCGACCGGCCCGACGACGAGTGGCCGCGGCGCTGGGCCGAGGCCTATGTCGACTTCGCCGCCGGCGAGAAGCGCTCGTGGCTGCACGCCCAGGGCGTGCGCCTGGTTCCCAACGTCGGCTGGGCCGAGCGTGGCGGCTACGGAGCTATCGGCCACGGCAACTCCGTCCCGCGCTTTCACATCACCTGGGGCACCGGCCCGGGGGTCGTGGCGCCGTTCGTGCGCCGGGTCCGCGCCGCGGAGCGACAGGGCCTGGTCGAGCTGCGCTTTCGTCACCGCGTCGACGAGCTGACGGCCACGGCCGGGGCGATCGAGGGCGTGACCGGGAAGGTGCTGGCCGCGGATGACCGCCCTCGTGGACAGGCGAGCTCGCGGGAGGAGATCGGCGACTTCGAGCTGCGCGCCGCGGCGGTAATCGTCGCCTCCGGCGGCATCGGGGGCAACCACGACCTCGTGCGCCGCAACTGGCCGAAGCGGCTGGGCGATCCCCCCAAGCACATGATCTCCGGGGTCCCCGCCCACGTCGACGGCCGGATGATCCAGATCGCCCAGGACGCCGGCGCGAGCGTCATCCATCCCGACCGCATGTGGCACTACACCGAGGGGATCCAGAACTGGGACCCGATCTGGCCGCTACACGGCATCCGCATCCTGCCGGGACCATCGTCGCTGTGGCTCGACGCGACCGGTCGGCGCCTACCGGTCCCGCTGTTCCCGGGCTTCGACACCCTCGGCGCCCTGGCGCACATCGTGAGCACCGGCCACGACCACACGTGGTTCGTGCTCACGCAGAAGATCATCGAGAAGGAGTTCGCGCTCTCGGGCTCGGAGCAGAACCCCGACCTCACCCACAAGAGCGTGGGCGACGTGCTCAAGGCCCGGTTGGCCTCGGGCGCGCCCGGACCGGTCGAGGCGTTCAAGCGCCACGGCGCCGACTTCGTCGTGCGGCGCGACCTGCGGGCGCTGGTCGAGGGCATGAACGCGCTGACCGAGGAGCCGCTGCTCAGCTTCGAGCAGGTCGAGCGGGAGGTCGTCGCCCGCGACCGCGAGATGGACAACCCCTACTCCAAGGACCTGCAGGTCACCGCGATCCACGGAGCGCGCAGGTACCTGGCCGACCGGCTGACCCGGATCGCCGCCCCGCATCGTCTCCTGGACGCCGACGCCGGGCCGCTCATCGCCGTCAGGCTGCACATCCTGACCCGCAAGTCCCTCGGCGGCCTGCAGACGGACCTCTCCAGCCGCGCCCTCGGGCGCGACGGCCAGCCGGTCCCCGGGCTGTACGCGGCCGGCGAGGTGGCCGGCTTCGGCGGCGGCGGTATGCACGGCTACCGCTCGCTGGAGGGCACGTTCCTCGGCGGCTGCCTGTTCTCCGGCCGGATCGCCGGCCGGGCCGCGGCCGACGCGGTGCGTTGAGCCATGTATCGTCCGCCGCCCGTGGCCAAGACCGTCTTCATCACGGGCGCCAGCTCGGGGATCGGCAGGGCGCTGGCGCTGGAGCTCGCCGGCCGCGGATACGACCTGTTCCTCACCGCCCGGAGGCTGGAGGCGCTGGAGGAGGTGCGCAACGCCATCGCCAGCAGGGATCCCGACCGCAGGGTCGAGGTCCGCCAGCTGGACGTGACCGACGACGCCGACGTCGCGGCCGCGCTCGCGGAGGCGGCGGAGAGGCTGGGGCGCTGCGACATCGTGGTGGCTAACGCGGGCGTGGGCAACTCCGGACGGGTGGGCGAAGGGAACATGGAGCGCGGTCGCCTGATCGTCGAGACCGACTTGATCGGCGCGATGGCGACCGTCGACGCCGCGGTGGCGCTGTTCCGGCGCCAGGGCGGCGACGGTCAGGTGGTGGGGATCGGGTCGGTGGCCGGCGTGCGCGGGCTGCCCGGCTCGAGCTCCTACAGCGCCGCCAAGGCGGGGCTCGCGACGTACCTCGAGTCGGTCCGGGCCGAGACCTATCGCGAGCCGATCGCGGTCACGACGATCGCGCCGGGCTACATCGACACTCCGCTCAACCGGGACATGAAGAGCCGGCCCTTCCTGATCGACGTGGAGAAGGGGGCGCGGCTCACGGCGGACCTGATCGAGCGCCGCGTCGGCTACTCGACTGTCCCGCGCTTCCCCTGGACCTTGGTGGCGCCGCTGCTGCGAGTGCTGCCCACCGGCTGGGTGGCGCGGAGCACGCCGCAGCGCGACTAGGCAGACGTTCCGTCGGCGGCGGACACGAACATGTGTTCGTGCCTCGGGACGTCACGATCCTCCACGCCGACCTGGACGCCTTCTACGCCTCGGTCGAGCAGCGCGACGATCCTCGCCTCCGCGGGCGCCCGGTCATCGTGGGCGGGGGCGTGGTGCTGGCGGCCAGCTACGAGGCCAAGGCGTGCGGCGTGCGGACGGCGATGGGCGGCGCGCAGGCCCGGCGGGCGTGTCCGCGGGCGGTGGTCGTCCCTCCGCGGATGGCCGCCTACAGCGAGGCCAGCAAGGCCGTGTTCGAGGTGTTCGAGGCGACCACGCCGCTGGTGGAGGGCCTCTCGATCGACGAGGCGTTCCTGGACGTGCGCGGGCTGGAGCGGATCTCGGGCTCGCCGATCGAGATCGCCGGCCGGCTGCGGCGCGACGTCCGCGAGCGGGTGGGGCTGCCCGTCACGGTGGGTGTGGCCAGCACGAAGTTCCTGGCCAAGGTGGCCAGCGGGGTGGCCAAGCCCGACGGGCTGCTGGTGGTGCCGCCCGGGGGCGAGCTGGGCTTCCTGCATCCGCTGCCGGTGGAGCGGCTGTGGGGGGTCGGGCCGGTCACCGCCGCGAAGCTGCGCGAACGCGGACTGGCGACCGTCGGCGAGGTGGCGCGGCTGGCCGAGGAGACGCTCGTCTCGATGCTGGGCCGGGCGGTCGGCCGGCACCTTCACGCCCTCGCCCACAACCGCGATCCCCGCCGAGTGCGCTCGCGACGCCGCCGGCGCTCGATGGGCGCCCAGCGGGCGCTCGGCCGGTCACGGAGGTCCTGGAACGCCCTGGACGCGGTCCTCGTCGGCCTGGTCGACCGCCTGGCTCGCCGGCTGCGCGACGCCCGGCGGGCCTGCCGCACGGTCGTGCTGCGGCTGCGCTTCGACGACTTCTCGCGGGCCACCCGCTCCCACACGCTGGCGGAGGCGACGGCGCAGACCCACACGATCCTCGCCACGGCCAGGGACCTGATGGCCACCGCCACGCCGCTGATCCAGAGCCAGGGCCTCACGCTGCTCGGGGTCTCCCTCTCCAATCTCCAGGACGACGGCGCGATCCAGCTGGCGCTCCCCTTCGATGGCGCCCGCGAGATGGCCCTCGACGCCGCGCTCGACGACATCCGCGACCGCTTCGGATCGACTGCGATCACCCGCGCCGTCCTCCTCGGTCGCGATCAGGGCCTGACGGTCCCGCTGCTCCCCGATTAGGGTTGTCTTGAACCTCAACACAGGAGAGTGCCGATGCCCAAGTTCGACTACCGGCCGCCGGGCGGCTGATGGACATGACCGCTGCCCAACCGACCGTCAAGGGCGTCGACTTCGTCCCGGTGCCCACGCGCGACCTCGACGCCGCCGTCCAGTTCTACGGCGAGACCCTCGGCCTGCCGCGCTCGGTCTACATGCCGGACCGGCACTTCGCCGAGTTCGAGACCGGGAACCTGACGCTGAGCGTCTTCGTGGCGGAGCAGATGGGGATGGACCACCACGCCAACCAGAACCCGATGGCCCTGCACGTGGACGACGTGGAGGCGGCGCGCGCCAGCCTGGAGGGGAAGGGCGTGGCCTTCCAGGGCGACACGCTCGACACCGGCGTGTGCCACATGGCGTTCTTCGCCGACCCCGACGGCAACGCGCTCATGCTCCACCACCGCTACGCGCCGCGGCAGACCGACCTCTGACCGGGGGAACCGGCGGCTACGCGGCCCTGACGACTCCCACGAGGTGCCCCTCGGGGTCGGCGAACATCCCGATCTCCACCCCTTCGGTCGGCTCGACGGGACCCATCGTCCGCGTCCCGCCCAGGCTCTCGGCCTTGGCCAGCGCCGCCTCGACGTCGGGCACCTCGATGTAGAAGGTGACGTGGCCGGAGTAGCCCTCCGGCCCGGCGCCCACGCCGCCGGGGATGCCGACGCCGTCGGCGTTGACGTTCCCCTCGCGCTGCACCATCCCGTAGTTCATCGGGTTGTCGGCGTCGAACTCCCAGCCGAACAGCTCGCCGTAGTAGCCGCGGAGCTTGTCCGCGTCGGTCCCGATGATCTCGAAGTGGACGACCGGCTGGCCCATGGTGTCTTCCTTCCTGTCGAGTTCATTGCGCCTCCTCCGCCAGCTCCGAACGTAACACGACCCCGACCAGCTCGCCCTCGGGCGTCGAGACGACCGCCGTGCGCAGGCCGCGCTGCGCCAGCCGCTCGGCCAGCTCGCCCGCCGGCGTGTCGCAGCGGACGGTCGAGGGACCCGGCTCCATCGCCTCCTCGGCGCGACCGCCGGAGTCCCTCATGACGCTGGCCCGCAGCCGCCCGAGGAGGACGCCGCCGGAGGCCGTCACCAGCGCGAAGCCGTAGGGCGAGCTGTCGACGCGCGCCCGCACCTCGGAGACCGGGTCCTCCAGCCCGCAGGTGACCACGTCGTCGTGAGCCAGGCGTCCGGCGGTGGGGACGTCCGCGGCCGTCCCCTCGACCGGCCGGCCGTGGGCCAGCCAGTCGGCCTTGCCGGGAACGTAGTCGCAGACGTCCTCGAAGCCCAGCGTGGCGAGCCGGCACGCGGCCCGTGGGCTCAGGTCTCAGAGATAGTCGTGGCAGTAGACCACGATCGAGCGGCGGCGATCCAGGACCGCGGCGGTGGCGGCGTCGAGCGACTTGAGCGGGATGCTGATCGCGCCGGGAAGGTGCGACTCGGCGAACTCGGCCTCGGGCAGGACGTCGACGACCTGCGCGCCCGACTCGATCAGGCGGTCGAGCCCGGGCAGCTCTATGCGGCTGGGCATGGCGGCTCCATCATGTCGGTGGCAGGAGGGACGATACGGAGGAGGACCGCATGCCCAACATCTTCGAGCCCCACTTCGACGAGCCTCGCGAGCACCCGGGCTTCGACTGCCGCCGGGCGCGCATCGGCCGCCAGGCGGGCGCCGAGCGGCTGGGGGCGAGCGTGTGGGAGGTCCCGCCGGGCCAGGCGGCCTACCCCTACCACTTCCACTACGCCGAGGAGGAGCTGCTGTTCGTGCTCGCCGGCCGGCCCTCGCTGCGCACGCCGGAGGGCTGGCGCGAGCTGGCGCCCGGCGACGCCGTGGCCTTCCCGGTGGGCGAGCGCGGAGCGCACCAGCTCGTGAACCGGGGCGAGGACGCGGTGCGGCTGCTGGTGGTCAGTCCCGCCGGCGTCCCCGAGATCTGCGTCTACCCCGACAGCGGCAAGGTGGGGATCTACGACCGGGCCCCGATCGAGGGACTGCGCGAGCTCTACCGCCGCGCCGACGCCGTCGACTACTACGAGGGCGAGGAGCCGCCGGGGGACTGACGCCCGGGCAAGCGCAGCTCGATCGCCGGCGCGGGCGCCAGGAGCATGGTCAGCCCAGTGCGGGGATCGCGCGGCGAGTCCCGGCGCTCGCGCAGGACGACCGCCGACCACGGGCGGCCGGCGTCCAGGTCCGGCGCCAGCTCGGCGGCCAGCTCGCGCGGCACCCAGCCCACCTGCTCGTCGCCGCCCTCGACCGCGATCGCGTTGGGATCGTGGGGGTTGCCGGCGTCGCGCCGCAGCCGCAGCGGCCGGCCGGGTGCCACCGCCTCGGAGGCCAGGGCGTCGGCGTGGTAGGCGCCCGCGCCCGCCACGCCGGCGATGCGCCACCCGCGCGCGTGCAGCTCAGGGTCGTCGCGCCCCAGGTAGCGCCCGGACCCCGGGTCCACCACGTGATACCCGGCCACCCACACCAC
>VAXS01000225.1 GCA_005883255.1 Actinomycetota bacterium
CCGGCCAGTACGCGGTCACCCGCTCGTCGTAGTCCAGCCAGCCGCGCGAGTGCGCGAGCGCGAGCGTCATGGCGGACAGGCCCTTGGAGGTCGAGTAGACCAGGACGAGCGTGTCCTCCTGCCAGGGAGCGCCGTCGCGGGCGTCGCGCACGCCGCCCCAGAGGTCGACCACCTTCTCCCCGCCGACGTAGGCGGCGCAGGCGGCGCCGAGCTCGCGCCGCTCGGCGAAGTTGCGCTCGAATTCGCGCCGGACCGCTTCAAAGCCCGGCGCTACGGACCCCCCGATCGTGTGGATGTCCGGAGCCTAGCCGCCGCCGGCTCCGGGTCGGCCGAAGCCCGGGGCCGCTTGCGCTAGGGTCCGCCCCCATGCCCGCCCGCCAGATCTCGGTACTCGCGGCGCTCGCGGCCGTGGTGGCCGTCGTGATCGCCATCGTGTTCTTCGCCAGCAGCCATCCGCTGCGGGGGATCGTCCTGCTGGTCCTCGCCGGGGCCGCGGCCGTCGTCGGGGTGCTCGCCGCGCGGGCGCAGCGCGGCGGCGGGCTGTAGGCAGGGCCTACGACCCGTAGCGGCGGATGAACGACCGGTAGGTGGCGAACGCCGGCTTCTCGCTGTAGTCGTCGCGCAGCAGCCCGACGGCGTCGAACAGGTCCGTGCCCTGCGAGCGGTTGTCGCGCAGGTTGAAGTAGCGGTAGTCGGTCACGCCCAGCGTCCCCGACCAGCGGTGGACGGCGTCGATCGTCGAGGTCAGGTCCGCGTCCTGCTGGGACTCGGTCCGGCCCAGGTTGGTCGCGTAGCCGTTCTCGGTGATCCACAGCGCGACGTCGCCGCCGAGGCCGGCCTTGGGCATGTAGCAGTCGCGCAGGAGCGTGAGGGCCTCGACGGCCTCGTCGCCGGCGGTGCGCCCAGGCAGCGGAGCCGGCGGCCAGACCAGGCCGGGATAGGGCTGCAGCCCGACATAGGTCAGCGAGCTGCGGAACGCGGGCTCCTGCGCCGCGCGGCTGCCCAGGTCCTCCCAGAAGCGCTGGTCGCTGTTCGGGTCCCAGCGCCACATCACCGTGAAGCCCAGCGGCAGGTCGGGGCGCCCCAGGCCGACCGCCTCCTCCCGCGCCACCACGATGCCCCGCACGAGCGCGTCGAGCACGCCCGCATAGGCGCCGTCGGAGGTGTTGGGCGAGATGGGGAGGTTCGCCTCGTTGGTGATCGACATCGCCACCACCGACGGGCGCGACGCGAGCTCCTGGACGGCGGCCCGCACGAACGCCTCCCAGCCGGCGATGTCGCCCTCGTGGCCGCTGGGCGGGTGGTAGCGGACCTGGATCTCGCTGGCGAAGCCCGCGGCCGCGTAGGAGTCCACGAGGGCGGCGAAGCGGTCGATCCCGGCCTGCCCGTCAGACCAGAACAGGCGGTTGAGGCGCAGGACCAGCTGGCGGCGGTTCGGCTGCAGCCGGTGCAGCGCCCTCACCGCCTTGGTCTCGTCCTCGGGGGCCACGTCGCCCTGCGTCGGCCCGGCGGTGCCGGCCGCCTGCGGCGTGATGCCGAAGCGCAGCGCGGTGGCCGGCGCGGTGACCGGCGGCGGGTTGGCCGTGAGGCAGTCGGTGGCCCGGGCGGGCGCGGGCGCGGCGAGCGCGACCACGAAGGCAGCCGCCAGGGCAAGCGCCCCCCGGCGCTGGTCCGCCGCACTCCCGCTCATGGCCGGCGTGATACCCGCGAGACGCCGGCCGCTATCCGCGCCGCCCGGCCAAGTGGCGTGCGCTGGCCGCGAAGCGGGTACCGTTCGGCGCAAGTTCGTGGCCGAGATCCTTGCGGGAGGCTGGCTGATGTGGCGACGGCGCCTGGCGTTGTGCTCGATCCTGGCGGTGGCGGGGGTCGCCTGCGGCGTCTCCGTCGCTCAGGCCAAGGTCTGGCGGGTCGGCAGCTGGAATGGCGTGGGCGGGCAGTTCAAGACGATTCAGGCGGCGGTGAACGCCGCCAGCCCGGGCGACTGGGTCCTGGTCGGCCCCGGCGACTACAAGGAGCACGGCTACCCCGGACAGGTCGAGCCGGCCGGCGTCCTCATCACCACGCCCAACCTCCACCTGCGCGGCATGGATCGCAACGCAGTGGTGGTGGACGGGACCAACCCCGGCGCGCCCCGGTGCTCGTCGAGCCCCACCGACCAGGGGCCGCTCGACCGCAACGGCGTCGAGGTCTACAAGGCCAACGACACCTGGATCGAGAACCTCACGGTCTGCAACTTCCTCGACGGCAGCTCGGGCGGCGAGCAGGTGTGGTGGAACGGCGGCGACGGCTCGGGGCACATCGGCCTCAGCGGCTTCTGGGGCAATTTCCTGACCGCCACCTCCAGCTACTCGAGCTCCGTCCCGGGCGCGCCGGGCCCGTGCTGCGGCGTCAACTACCCGGCGGGCGACTACGGCATCTTCTCCAGCAACGCCACCAACGGCTGGTTCAAGGACTCGTACGCCAGCAACATGGCCGACGCCGCCTTCTACATCGGCGCCTGCCAGCAGGTGTGCGACC
>VAXS01000135.1 GCA_005883255.1 Actinomycetota bacterium
CGGGGCTCGACGGACTCCACGCCCTCGACCTCCCCGACGAACTCGCGCATCTGGTCGGAGACCTGCGGGCCGATCGGGCAGCCCGGGCTGGTGAGCGTGAACGTGATCGCGACGTCTCCGCCCTCGACCTCGATGTCGTAGACCAGGCCCAGCTCGACGAAATCGAGCCCCAGCTCGGGGTCGATCACGTTCGTGAGCGCTTCGGTGACTTCTTCGACGGTGGGCATCTAACTCCGGGGTTGAGTCTAAACGCCTCCGTTCGCTAGGTTCCGCGCCATCGTCCGCTACGACGACCAGCACCGGATGCTGCGCTGTTCCGGCGACGAGGACCTGGCCACGCAAGGATTGCGGCGCCGGGCGTTCGCCTGCGCGCTGAAGAGCGAAGGCGACGTCGTGGTGGACCTCAGCGAGCTGGCGTTCGCCGACTCGTCGCTGATCTTCGACCTGGCGATACTGGCCCAGCGCATGCGCTCCCACGGGCGCCGCCTGCGGGTGCGCCAGCCCCAGCCCCAGGTCGCCCGTCTCATCGAGCTCGTCGGCCTGCACCGCCAGCCGGGCGTCGAGCTCGCGTAGCTGGCTTTCGCCGGCGCGGCTTCCGTAGCCTTAGCTAGCGATGCTCCTGCTGCTGATCCTGGTCTTCATCGCCCTCCCGATCGCGGAGCTGTACGTGATCATCCAGGTGGGCGAGGCGATCGGCGCGCTGCCCACGATCGCGATCCTGGTGGCCGACTCGATCGTGGGGTCGCTGCTGCTGAGGACGCAGGGGCGGGGCGCCTGGCGGCGGTTCCGGGCGGCGCTGGCGGAGGGACGCGTCCCGGCGCGTGAGGTGCTCGACGGCGCGCTGGTGATCTTCGGCGGCGCGTTCCTGATCACGCCGGGCTTCATCACCGACGCGCTGGGCGTCGTGCTCCTGCTCCCGCCCACCCGGGCGGTGGTGCGGCGGGCGCTGGTGCGCGTGTTCTCACGGCGGTTCGTGGTCTCGGTGGCGACCGGCCGGAGGCGCCGCCCGGGCCGGCCCCCGCCCCCTCGCCAGGGCTATGACGTCGAGGGCGACGCCACCGAGGTCGATCCCCCGCACCTGCGCTCATGATCGAGGCGGAGCACGAGGGCCTGCGTCTCCCGCGGGAGGGCGCGGGCGAGGGCCACTCCGACGCGGTGACGTTCGCGTTCGGGGAGGGCGAGGCGGAGCTGTTCGGGCTGGCGCGCATCGGACTGCAGCCGCGGGAGGGGTCCGCCGCCGCCGCCAGCGCGCTGGCGCTGCTGTTCTCGGCCGGCGAGGTGGTGACGGCCCTCGCGGAGGGAGACGTGGAGGTGGCCGAGCCGAGCTGGGCGGACGTGGCCGTCGACGGCCTGCGGATGGAGACGACCGAGCCCCTGCGGGCCTGGCGGGTGGCGCTCGACGCCGCCGGGAGCGGGTTCGACCTGCGGTTCGCGGCGGTTTCGCCGCCGGTGGAGCTGGCCGCGCTCGGGGGCATGGAGGGCTACGAGCAGCTGTGCCGCGTGGAGGGCACGGTCACGGTGGAGGGCGAGGCGCGGCCGATCGCCTGCCTGGGCCAGCGGGGCCATGGCTGGGGCGCGCCCGACTGGTCGGAGCTGGAGCTGGCGCGGACCGTGACCGCCTGGTGGGACGACTCCCACGCGCTCACGCTGAGCGCCATTCGACCCGCGGGCGCGCGGGAGCACGACCAGGAGGCGCTCAGCGCGTTCCTGGTGGACGCGGGCGAGGCCGAGGACGAGGCGGCGGTGCTGCGGGTGGCCGAGCCGCGGCTGTCCACGACCTATGACGCGCAGGGCCGACAGCGCCGGGCGGGACTGGAGCTGTGGGTGGCCGAGGAGGACGAGCTGCCCCGCCGGGCGGCCGGCCAGGTGGCGTGCGGGACGTCGCTGGAGCTGGGGCGGCTGCGGCTGGACTGCGCGTTCTTCGACTGGCGCATGGAGGGGCGGGTGGGCGTCGGCCGCTACGACATCGTGAGGCGGGCGTGAACCGGGTCGAGGCCCTCATAAGCGACTTCGGTGGAGTTCTCACCACTCCGCTGGTCGACGCGTTCCTGGCCATCCAGCGCGACTCGGGCATCCCCCTGGGCGCGCTGGGCCAGGCGATGGCGGCGCTGGCGGCGGAGGACGGCGGCAACCCGCTGTACGCGCTGGAGACCGGGCACGTGAGCGAGCGCGAGTTCCTGTCCCGGCTGGAGCGCGCGCTGGGCGAGCAGCTGGGGCGCGACGTCCAGATGACCGGGTTCAGCGAGGCCTGGTTCTCGCACCTGCACCCCAACCGCGAGCTGCTCGACTACATGGGGGCGCTGCGCGCGCGGGGGCTGCGCCTGGCGCTGCTCACCAACAACGTGCGCGAGTGGGAGCCGCTGTGGCGGGCGAAGCTGCCGGTGGACGAGCTGTTCGAGCTGGTGGTGGACTCGGCCTTCGTGGGCCTGCGCAAGCCCGACCCGGCGATCTACCGGCTCACCCTGGAGCGGCTGGCGCTGCCCGCGGAGGCCTGCCTGTTCGTGGACGACAACGAGCAGAACGTGGCGGCGGCCCGGGAGCTGGGGATCCGGGCGGTCTGGTTCCGGTCCACCGACCAGGCGATCCTGGTACGCGCACGAGTTCGACTGGACCGGTCGGTACGTGGGCGTCCGCCGCTGCCCCACCGAGGAGATCCTCGACGCCCTGTCCGACGACGAGACGACGCGGCGCGAGGTGCTCGGGCCCTAGGGTCCTACTAGTTCTCCGAGCCCAGCCGGTCCCAGCAGTACAGCTCGAGGCACTCCCGGGCCAGCTCGCGCGCCCGCGCGCGCGTGAGCCACGGGAGCACGGTCTCCAGCGCCTGCTCCTCGGCCACGCCGGCCTCGAAGGCCTCCTCGCCGCGGAACCCGGCCGCGATCTTGAGCGCCTCGCGGCGGTTGTCCCCCAGGCTGGGGAAGACGTTGACCAGGAACTCCTTGTTGGCGATCGGCTGGCCCACCTCCAGCGACCCGTGCCAGGCCGCCAGCAGCGACAGGTCGTGCTCGTCGAGGTCGGCAAGGGCCTTGGCGTAGTGGGAGACGAGCTCCTCCTCAGGGATCTCGTCCACCCAGGCGCGCACGAGCTCGCCCAGCAGCTGGCGGCGAGCCTCCTTGCCGACGGACTCGGCGATCACGCGGATGGCGTCCTTGGGTTCGATGAAGCAGAGGGTCATCGGCGCTCGCTTGCCGTGGTCGTGGACGGTGGCTGGGAAGGTACGACGGCGCGCGGACGGCACCGTGCGGACCGTCGGGCCGCTGCGCGACGATGGGACCGTGCCGCTCACCCTGGTCACCGGACCCGCCAACGCCGGCAAGGCGCGGCTGGTCCTGGACGGCCTGCGCGAGCGGTTGGCAAACGACCCGATCCTGGTCGTGCCCACGATCCGCGACGCCGACGCCTACCGTCGGGAGCTGGCCGCCGGCGGCGCCACGTTCGGGCTGGGAGTGGTGCGCTTCGCGGGCCTGGCCCGGGAGATCGCGCGACGCGCCGGGGTGGGCTCCCGGGCGCTGCGGCCGGCCCAGCGCGAGCGGCTGGTGGCGGTCGCGGTCGAGCGCGCAGGGCTGCGGACGCTGGCCCCCGCGGCGGGAACGCCGGGCTTCGCGGCGGCCGCGGGCGCGCTGATCGCCGAGCTGCAGCGGGAGCGGGTGACGCCGGCCCGCCTGGCCGAGGCGCTGGGCGCCTGGTCGGGCGACGACCCGGCGCGCTCGGCGCACGCCGGCGAGGTGGCCGCGATCTACTCGGAGTACCGCCGCCTGCTCGACCGCCTGGGCCGGGCGGACGAGGAGCTGCTGGCCTGGCGGGCGCTGGAGGCGCTCGCCGCGGCGCCAGGGTCGTGGGGGGAGACGCCGGTGGCGCTGTACGGGTTCGACGACCTGACCGGGCTCGAGCGCGAGGCGGTGGCGGTGCTCTCGGGACCGGCGGGCGCGGACGTCACGGTCGGGCTGACCTGGGAGGACCGGGTCGCGCTGGCCGGCCGCGGACACACGCTCGGCGCGCTGCGGCCGCTCGCGGGCCGCCACGTCGAGCTGCCCGCGAACGCCGAGTACTACGCCCCCGCCTCCCGCGCCACCCTGCACGACCTGGAAAGGAGGCTCTTCGAGCCCGCGGCGAACGGCGCCGCCCGGCGGGACGCCGTCGGCGCGGCCCGCCCGGAAGCCGCCGGAGGCCCGCCCTCCCCCGACCCCGCCGTCCGCCTCCTCTCCGCCGGGGGCGAGCGCGCGGAGGTCGAGCTCGTGGGCGCGGAGGTCGTCGAGCTGCTGCGCCGGGGGGTCCCGCCGGCCGAGATCGCCATGGTCTTTCGCTCGCCCGCCGCCTACGCCGGCCTGGTCCGCCGGGTGTTCGGCGACTACGGCATCCCGGTCAGCGTCGGCGCGCGGCTGCCGCTCGCCGACACGGCGCTCGGGCGCGGGTTCACGGCGCTGCTGCGCTGCGCGCTGGCGCCAGACGCCCCCGCCACCGACCTGCTCGCCTACCTCCGCACCCCGGGGCTGCTGAAGCGCCCCCAGCTGGCCGACGAGCTGGAGGCGACCGTGCGGCAGGAGGGCATCGTCGACGCCGCCGCCGCGCGCAGCGCCTGGGAGGAGCGGCGCTGGTCGCTGGACGCCCTGGACCGGCTCCGCCAGGCCGCCGACGCCGGCCCCGTCGCGCTCCTGGAGCGCGCCGGCGTCGAGCTGCAGTCGCTGTTCGCCGCCCCCCGGCGCCGCGCCGCCGCCCGACTCGACGCCGACGAGCTTCCGGACGCCCGCGCGTTCGTGGCCGGCAGCGCCGCGCTGGCCGAGCTCGCCGAGCTGGCGCGCGCCGACGCGGCGCTGGCGCCGCCGCCCTCGAGCCTGGCGGACGTCGTCGGACGCGTGGAGGTGCCGGGCGAGGGCGACCCCGACGCGGTGCAGGTCCTCGACCCCCTCGCCCTCCGCGCCCGGCGGGTGCGGGCGCTGTTCCTGTGCGGGCTGCAGGAGGGGGAGCTGCCGCGGCCCGGTCGGGGCGAGCCGTTCCTGCCCGACCCGCTCCGGCGGGAGCTGGCCCGGGCCACCGGACTCGTCCTGCGCGAGCACGAGGACGCGCTGGCCGACGAGCGCGCGCTGTTCTACGCCTGCGTCTCGCGGCCCGAGGAGGCGCTGGTCCTCTCCCACCGCACCTGCGACGAGGAGGGGCGGCCGGCCGTGCGCTCGGCGTTCGTGGACGACATCCGTGCGCTGTTCGGAGACGAGCTCGATGCCGCGCTGCGCACCCGGCCGCTGGCCCAGGCCGCCTGGCCGGGCGCGACGGCCCCCACCCCGCGCGAGCAGGCCCGCGCGCGGGCGGCCGCCCGCGGTCGGACCCAGGGGGCTCGGCCGCCCGCGATCGCGCCGCTGCGCCATCCCGCGGTGCTGTCGGCGCTGCGCGCGCGCGACGCCTGGTCGGCGGGCCAGCTCGAGCGCCACGCCAGCTGCCCGGTCAAGTGGCTGGTGGAGAGCTGGCTGGTGCCCGACCGCCTGGAGCCCGAGCCCGAGCCGCTGGCCCGGGGCAACGCCGCCCACCGGCTGCTGGAGGCCACCCTGCGGCGCCTGCGCGACGAGACGGGGTCGGCCCGGCTCAGCCAGGCCAACCTCCCGCGCGCGCGAGAGCTCCTGCGCGAGGAGCTGGCCGGCCGCGGCGCCGAGCTCGTGCGGCTCTCCACCGTTCCCGCTCGCCGGCGCAGCGAGCTGCGGCGACTGGAGGCCGACCTGCTGCGCTACCTGCGCCGGGCCGCCGAGGCGGACAGCCCGCTGGAGCCCGAGTACCTGGAGCTGGAGTTCGGATCCGAGCGCGCCCGCGACCCGCGCCTGCCCACGCTCCAGCTGGAGGACCTGCGCGTTCGCGGGCGCATCGATCGCGTGGACGTCGCGGACGGCCAGGCCGCGGTCTACGACTACAAGGGCTCCAGCGCCCACGGCGCCCGGACCTGGCTGGACGAGGGGCGCCTGCAGGTGGGGATCTACATGCTGGCGGTGCGCGAGCTGCTGGGGCTGGACCCGATCGGCGGGCTCTACCAGCCGCTGGCCGGCCGCCAGCGGGCGCGCGGCGCGGTCCGGGACGACGGCGAGCTGGCCGACGGCGCGGTGCGCACGGACCGGCTGAGCCCGGCCGAGCTCGACGAGCTGCTCGCCGGCGTGGCCGCCCGGGCCCGCGAGGTGGCGGAGGCGATCGCCCGGGGGGAGCTCGAGGCTCGGCCCGCGACCTGCGGCTGGGACGGCCACTGCCAGTACCCGGGAGTGTGCCGGTGCGAGTCGTGACCGCGCCGGAGCAGCCCGCGCTGTTCGAGGACGCCGGCGGCGCCGCCGAGCGGCTCACGCCCGAGCAGGCCCGGGCGGTGGACGCCCGCGCGGGCTCGCGCCTGCTGCACGCCAACGCCGGGAGCGGGAAGACGACGGTGGTGGTCGAGCGCTTCGCCCGCGCGGTGGTGGACGACGGGCTCGACCCCCGGCGGATCCTGGCCATCACGTTCACCGAGAAGGCGGCGGGCGAGCTCCGGCAGCGCCTGCGCGAGCGGCTGGTCGCGCTGGGGCACGGCCAGGCCGGGCTGGCCGCCGAGGGCGCGCAGGTCTCGACGATCCACGGGTTCTGCGCCGGACTCCTGCGGACGCACGCGCTGGCCGCCGGCGTGGACCCGGGCTTCCGGGTCCTGGACGAGGCGGAGGCGGCGCGCCTGCGCGCCGCGGCGTTCGAGGCGGCGTTCGCCGTGCTGCTCGACGTGGCGGCGGCCGCCGGCGACGACGCGCTCGAGCTGGCGGCCGCCTACCGCCCGGCCCGGCTCTCCCGCCTGATCGAGGCCACTTACGCCCAGCTGCGCAGCCGGGGCCAGACCGAGCCCGTGCTCCCCGCGATCGAAGCCACCGCCCCCGGGGAAGCCGCCGCCGCGCGGGCGCGGCTCGCCGCCGCCCGCGACGCCGCCGCCGCCCGCCTGGCCGCCGAGCGCGACGGCGCGATGGTGCGGCGCGCGCGGACCGCGCTCGAGCGCTGCCAGCGGATCCTCGCGGCGCTGGGCCCCGACCGCCTTCCCGCTCCCGGGGAGCTGGAGCCGGCCGGCTTCGCCCCCGGCAACGCCCGCGCGCTCGCCTGCCCGGAGTGCGGGGAGTACCTGGAGGCGCTGGCCGCCTTCCGCCGGGCCGCGGTCGACGCGCAGGCCACGCGGGCGTGCGCGCTCCTGGGGAGCCTGCTCGACACGTACGGGAGCGAGTACGCGGCGCGGAAGCGGGCGCGGTCCGGGCTGGACTTCGACGACCTCGAGCTGCTGGCGCGCGACCTGCTGCGGGACCGTCCCGACGTCCGCGCGACGGTCGCGGGTCGCTACGAGCTGGTCATGGTGGACGAGTTCCAGGACACGAATGCGCGCCAGCTGGGGCTGCTGGAGCTGATCGACCGCGACAACCTGCTGACTGTGGGCGACGAGCACCAGGCGATCTACGGCTTCCGCCACGCCGACGTCGAGATCTTCCGCCGCCGCCGGTCGCGGCTGGCGGACAGCGGGAGAGTGGGGACGCTGGCCGACAACTTCCGCGCGCGCCGGCCGATCCTCCACGCGCTCAACGCGGCCTTCGGGCCGGTGTTCGGAGAGGGCTTCGTGCCTCTGGGGGCCGGGCGCGCGGACGCCGACGACGTCGCCGGCCCGCTGGTCGAGCTGCTGGTCAGCGGCGAGACGGAGTGGGCGGCGGCCGCGGGAGAGCCCGACGACTCGCTGCCGCCCGCCCCGGCGGGGCGGCGCGCGGAGGCCCGGCTGGTGGCCCGGCGGGTGCGCGACCTCGTGGAGGGCGGGACGGCGGAGGCGGGCGACGTGGCCGTCCTGGTGCGCTCGGGCGCGTCGATCGCGCTGTTCGAGCGCGCGCTCGAGGAGGCCGGGCTGGCCACCCACGTGGCGGGCGGGCGCGGGTACTGGTCGGCGCAGCAGGTGCACGACCTGCTCTCGTACCTGGCGGCGCTCGCCAATCCGCGCGACGAGCTGCGCCTGTTCGAGCTGCTGGCCTCGCCGCTGGTGGGCGTGAGCTCGGACGGGCTCGCGCTCCTGGGCATGGCCCGGCGGGAAGAGTCACGCGACGCCTGGTGGTGCCTGGAGCGGGCGTTCTGCGGCGAGCCCGCCGGCGGCGGAGACCTGGCCCGGGCGCTCCCGTCGGAGGACGCGCGACGGCTAGCGGCGTTCTGTCCCTGGTTCGCCGCCGAGCGCCGGGCGGCGCCGCGCCACGGGCTGGACGAGCTCATCGAGCGCGCGCTGGTGGCCCGCGACTACGACCTGCACGTGCTCGGCCTCCGCGGCGGCGAGCGGCGCCTGGCCAACCTGCGCAAGCTGGCGCGACTGGCGCGCGACTACGAGCGCAGAGAGGGTCGGGATCTGCGCGGATTCCTCGAGCACGCCGCGGTGTCCGAGGCCGCCGAGCCCGCGGAAGGCGAAGCGCCGGTGGAGGCGGAGGGACTGGATGCCGTGCGGCTGATGACGATCCATGCCGCCAAGGGGCTGGAGTTCGGCGTGGTCTGCGTCGCCGACCTGGGCCGGACCGGGCCGAACGACCAGCCGGACCTCCTGGTCGACGAGGACGGTCGCGTCGGCCTGCGGCTGGTGTCGCTGGATGGCAACGGCGGCGTGCCCGCGCTGGACTGGGAGGCGCTGCGCGACCAGCGCGTCGCCGCCGAGGAGGAAGAGGAGCGGCGCGTGATCTACGTGGCGCTCACCCGCGCGCGCGAGCGGTTGATCGTGTCCGGAACGATCCCGGCCGCCGACGACTGGCCGGCGCCCCGCGCCGGCGGCGCGCCCATCGCCTGGCTCGGCCCGGCCCTGGCTCCCGGAATCGCCACCGAGCTCGGCGAGGAGGCACCCAGCTACGAAGCGCCCACCGGCGTCCTGTGCCGCCTGGCGACGCCGGCGACGACGCCGGCCTCCAACGCCACCGCCGCGCCCGGGGAGGATGGCGCGCCCGGGGAGGCTGCTTCGGCGGAGGCCGCCGGTCCGCACGAAGCCGCTGCCGCTCCGGACGCCGGGGGTTCGCCGCAGGGCGCCGCTTCGCCCGCGGTTCGCGCTCTCTCGTATTCGGGGTTGGAGGCGTATGGGCGGTGCGCCTACCGCTTCTACCTGGAGCGCGTGCTGCGGCTGCCGCCCGTGGAGCCTCCGCCCGCCGTGCGGGACCACTTCGGCGGCGAGCTGCCGCCGCTGCTGCGCGGCACCCTGGCGCACGTCCTCCTCGAGGGCCTCGACTTCGGCCGGTCCTCGGCTCCCGACCCGGCGCTGGTGAAAGCCGTCGCCGCCGAACGCGGCGTCGCGGTCACGGACGAGGCCGCTACCGAGCTCGCCGACCTGATCGCCGGATTCGTGCACAGCCCGCTCCCAGCCCGCCTGGCCGCGGCCACGGCCCTCCGCCGCGAGGCGCCGTTCGCGTTCCCGCTCAGCACTCCGGGTGGCGAGGTGCTGGTCAACGGCGTCGTCGACGTCATCGCCCGGGAGGGCGAGCGCACCCTGGTCGTCGACTACAAGACCGACCACCTGGAGCCCGGCGAGGACCCGGCCCAGCGCACCGACCGCGACTACGGCATCCAGCGCCTCGTCTACGCCCTGGCCGCGCTCCGCGACGGAGCTCCCGCGGTCGAGGTGGTCCACTGCTTCCTCGAGCGACCCGAGGCGCCGGCCGCGCACACGTTCACCGCGGCCGGCGTCCCGGAGCTGGAGCGCCGGCTGGGCGAGCTGGCGCAGGGCGCGCTGACCGGCGAGTTCCCGGTCACGGACTCGCCGCACCGCGGGCTGTGCGCGACCTGTCCCGGCCGCGCCGCGCTGTGCTCGTACTCCGAGGAGCTCACGCTCCGCGAGGAGCCCGCGCCCCCCGCCGGATCCTGAGCGAGCACCCGGCGCCAGCCGTCCCCCGGCGCCGGATCGCTCGACGCGACGTCGCTACCAGGCGCCGCCGCGGCGCCCGAACCGTCCGCCGAAGCCGAAGCCTCCGGACGGGATGCCCGCCAGCAGCACGAGAATCGCGCCGACGGCGGCCACGATGCCCGAGCCCGTGAGCGCGGCCAGCAGGATGTAGACCAGCGCGGCCACGAGCACGGCGATGATGATCCCGATCATCCGATCACTCCTTCTCAATGGCTCCCTGCCAGTGGCCCCTAGGGTTCCCCGTCCGGGGAGCCGCTAACCGCCGCCGGCTCAGTCGCGCGGGAGGAGCGCACGCCCGGCGGCGACCGAGCGCGCCACGTCCACGACCTTCGCGCTGTGGCGGCGGGCGTGGTCGCGCAGCAGCTCGAACGCGGCGCGCTCATCCACGTCGTGGCGCTCCATCAGGATGCCCTTGGCCCGCTCGATCGTCGCTCGCCGCTCCAGCGCCGTCTCCAGCTGGTCGACCTTCTCCTCCAGGCGCTCGGCGTCGGCGTGGCGCCGGACCGCCACCTCGATCGCTCCCTGCACCGTCGCCGGCTCCAGCGGCCGGACGTAGGCGAAGATCCCCTTCTCGGCGGCGGCCGCCACCAGCCCGGGATCCTCCACCTCCAGCAGCGCGATCACCGGGCCGCTGGCGTAGGACGAGATCTCGGTCATGAGGCCCAGCGCGTGCTCCTCGTCGTCGCGCACCTTCACGAACGCGAGGTCGGGTTCCTCTTCGGCGATCGCCCGTGCGGCCTCGTCGGGGCTGACCGCCAGCGCGCTCACCTCGTGGCCCAAGGCCTCGAGCACGCGCCGCAGCTCCGCCAGGGCGGCGCGATCCTCGTTCGCCGCCAGGACGCGCAGCGGCTCCACCGCGCTCGCGATCCCTTCCGCCGTGTCCCCCGTGGTCGTGCTGTCCATGCCGAGCCAGGCCGCTCCAGTGCTCACCGCAGCTTAAACACTGGAACGCCCCCGAGGGGGCGCCCCAGCGCTGGAACGGGAAGTGCACCGGGCAGGCCGAGGACGGGTTCGGCGTATGTATGCCCGGCGCAAGGGGCCAATACCCCCGGCCCCCCGCACCAAACAACTTTTTGGATCTGCGCATCAGCCGGACCCGTGGCGTTCGGCACGAGGGCTGCGGGTATGCGACTCGGATGCCCGACCTCCCCGCCGCGATCCTCGACGTCGACGGCACGCTGGTGGACACCGTCTACCACCACGCCCTGGCCTGGCACCGGGCGCTGCGCCGCAGCGAGCTCGACGTGCCCGTGTGGCGGGTGCACCGGCACATCGGCATGGGCGGCGACCAGATGGTGGCCGCGCTGTGCGGCCAGGAGGTCGAGCGCGACCGGGGCGACGCGATCCGCGAGGCCGAGTCCGAGGAGTACGACAACCTGATCGGCGAGGTCCGCCCGCTCCCCGGCGCCCGGGAGCTGGTCGAGGAGCTCAAGCGCCGCGGCCACGCCGTCGTGCTGGCCAGCTCGGCCAAGGCCGGCGAGCTCGACCACTACCTGGACCTGCTGGCGGTGCGCGAGCTGGCCGACGCCTGGACCTCCTCGGCCGACGTCGAGGCCACCAAGCCCGACCCGGACCTGGTCCAGCAGGCGCTGGGGCGCGTGCCCGAAGGCTCGGCGGTCATGGTCGGCGACTCGGTGTGGGACTGCGAGGCCGCCGGCCGGGCGAGCATCCCCAGCGTCGGGCTGCTCACCGGCGGCTTCTCGGAGGGCGAGCTGCGTGACGCCGGAGCCGACCCGGTGTTCCCATCGGTGGACGACCTGCACCGGGGGTTGGACCGGACCCCGCTTGGTAGCCTGTGAATCGAGGTCCGGCCCAGAGATTCGCCGGCCCGGAAGGCGCCCGAACCGCCGGCGCAGGGGTTTTCCATCGTGCTGAAGGAAGAAGCCGGCATCAGCGACAGTCCCGATACGCCGCAGGACGAGCCCGGCGAGTCTCCAGAGGAGGCGGAGTCCAGCGTCGAGCGCGCGCGGGAGACGCGCGCGCTGTTCCTGCGCTTCCAGCGGCAGCGAGACCCGGCCGCCCGCGACGAGCTGATCGAGCGGTTCATGCCCCTGGCCCGCCAGCTCGCCCGCCGCTACCAGCGGGCCAACGAGCCGCTGGACGACCTGGTCCAGGTGGCGAGCATCGGGCTGGTCAAGGCGGTGGACCGGTTCGAGCTCGAGCGCGGGGTGGCGTTCTCCTCGTACGCGGTGCCCACGATCCTGGGCGAGCTCAAGCGCTACTTCCGCGACTCCGGCTGGGCCGTCCACGTACCGCGCGGGATCCAGGAGCGGGCCATGCAGGTCGACCGTGCGCTCAAGGAGCTGGGCGGGCGGCTGGGTCGCTCGCCGTCGGTGGACGAGGTGGCCGAGCACCTCGACGCCTCGGTGGAGGACGTGCTGGCGGCGATGGAGGCGGGCCAGGCCTACGAGGCGGTCTCGCTCGACGCCCAGCGCAGCGCCGGCGAGACCGACAGCGACACGTTCGCCGACTCGATCGGCGTCGAGGACGAGCGCTTCGAGCTGGTGGAGTACGGCGCCACGATCGCGCCCACGCTCAAGGCGCTCCCCAAGCGCGACCAGGTGGTCCTGCACCTGCGGTTCGTGGAGGACATGACCCAGTCGCAGATCGCCGAGCGCATCGGCGTCTCCCAGATGCAGGTCTCGCGCCTGATCCGCCGGGCGCTGGCCCGGCTGCGCACCGTGGCCGAAGCCGGCGAGCGCGACACCAAGGACTGAGCCTCGCTCCGTGAGCCAGCCGCGGCCCATCGGCGCCGTGCTGGCGGGCGGGCGGGCGCGCCGGCTGGGCGGGGACAAGGCGCGGCTGGAGATCGCCGGGCGCCCGCTGGTCGCCTGGCCCCTGGCCGCCCTGGCGGCCGCCCTGGCCGAGGTCGTGGTGGTGGCGAAACGGGACACGCCGCTGCCCGAGCTGGGGGACGTCGAGATCTGGCACGAGCCCGACCAGCCGCGACACCCGGGCGCGGGCATCGCCCACGCCCTGGAGCGCGCCGCCGGCCGCCCGGTGCTCGTGTGCGCCGGGGACATGCCGCTGGTGACCCCGGAGCTCGTGCGTCGACTGGCCGGCGAGGACGCCGACGGCGCCCCTGCCGTGGTCCCCCGGGCCGGTGGCCGGCTGCAGCCGCTGCTCGCCCGCTACGAGGCTGCCGCCCTCCCCGCGCTGCGGGCGGCGGCCCCCGACGCCCCGCTCACCGCGGTGGTCGAAGCCCTGGGCCCGCGCGTGGTCGAGCTGCCCGACGAGGGCCCGTTCCTGAACGTGAACACGCCCGCGGACGTGGCCGCGGCGGCGCAATTCCTGTCCCGGGGCTCCTGAATGCGCTCGCGTTCGGGTAAGACTTAGGGTATGCCCCGCGCGATCTGGAGCGGCGCGATCTCCTTTGGCCTGGTCAACGTCCCGGTCAAGCTCTACAGCGCCGTCAGCCGCAAGACCGTCCGCTTCCACCAGCTGCACGGCGAGACCGGCGTGCGGATCCAGCAGAAGCGGGTGGATCCCTCGACCGGGGAGGAGGTTCCCTACGAGGACGTGGTCAAGGGCTACGAGGTCTCCCCGGACCACTACGTGGTGATCACCCCCGAGGAGCTGGAGTCGCTGGACCCCGAGAAGACCCGCACGATCGACATCGTCGAGTTCGTCGACCTCGACCAGATCGACCCCATCTACTTCGACCATCCCTACTACCTGGCACCGGCCCAGGGCGGCGAGCGCGCCTACGAGCTGCTGCGCCAGGCGATGGAGCAGTCGGGCAAGGTGGCGATCGGGCGCGTGGTCATCCGCACCAAGGAGAGCCTGGTGGCCATCCGGCCCGCCGGCCCGGTGCTGACCATGGAGACCATGCTGTTCCCGGATGAGATCGTCGATCCCAACTCGCTGGACGAGCTGCCGGCGGCCAAGTCCGACGGCAACGGGAAGGCCGCCACCAAGCGCGAGCTCCAGATGGCCCAGCAGCTGATCGATTCGCTGGCCGCCGACTTCAAGCCCGAGAACTTCCACGACGAGTACCGCCAGCGTGTCCTCGAGCTGATCGACCGCAAGGCCGCCGGCGAGGAGATCGCCGTCCAGCCCGCGCCCGAGGAGCCGGCCCGGGTGCCCGACCTGATGGCCGCGCTGGAGGCCAGCCTGGACGCCGTCAAGGAGCGCTCGGGCGGCGACGGCGGCTCCCGGCGCAAGCCCGCACGAAGCCCAGCCAAGAAGCAGAGCCCGGCGCGCGGCAAGGCGAAGCCGGCGAAGAAGTAGCCCTTCCTACGAGGCGCTCCCGGCCGTCTGCGCCGTGATGCTCTCGGTCTGCCGCTCGTGGCGGCCCTCGGCGAACTCCTCCACGAGCTTCGCGCAGAACGCGGGCAGGTCGTCGGGCTTGCGGCTGGAGACCAGCCCGCCGTCGGCCACGACCTCCTCGTCGACCCAGTCCCCGCCGGCGTTACGGATGTCGGTCTTCAGGCTGGGCCAGGAGGTCAGCGTGCGGCCGCGGACCAGGTCGCCCTCGACGAGCGTCCAGGGGCCGTGGCAGATGACCGCCACGGGCTTGCCCTCCTCGAAGAACCCGGTGATGAACCCGATCACGTCCTCGTGGGTGCGCAGCTCGTCGGGGTTGGCCACGCCGCCGGGCAGGACGAGCCCGTCGTAGTCGCCGGCGTCGGCCTCCGACGCGGTCTTGTCGACCGGGAAGGTGTCGGCTTTGTCCAGGTGGTTGAAGCCCTGGATCTCGCCCGACTCGATCGAGACCAGCTCGGGCTGGCCGCCCGCCTGCTCGACCGCCTTCCACGGCTCGGTGAGCTCCACCTGCTCGACTCCGTCCGTGGCCACGAATGCGATGCGCTTGCCGTCCAATGCCGCCATGGCGCTTCACCTTTCTCGATCTCAGCGTTCCCCAATTCGGCTACCGCGCCGCCGGGGGCGACAAACGCCCGATTGGGGGTTTGGATAGCGTCCGGCCGCCCATGCCCCGCGTGCTGCTCGGCCTGCTCTTCTTCCCGCGCGGGGGCAGCGCGCAGGTAGCGCGGGCGCTGGCGCGCGAGCTGCCCGACCACGGTTGGGACGTCAGCCTGCTGACCGGGTCGCTGGGAGAAGGGGGGCCCAGCGACGCGCGCCGGTTCTACGCCGGCCTGCACCCCCACGTCGTGGACTACACCGCGGCGGCCGCCGCCGCCGATCCCCTGGCCGCGGACCCGCCGATGCAGCC
>VAXS01000136.1 GCA_005883255.1 Actinomycetota bacterium
CCGGTCGAAGTGCACGATCGCCCCCGCCACCGGCACCACCCGGCCCCCCACCACCGTCGTGGCGTGGAACGTGAACCGCGTGCGGCGCCCCACCACCGGACGGGACGGCGTGACCGTCAGGTGGATCGCGCCCGCCCGCACCGGTCCCACCGCGCACTTCACCCCGCTGGGTCGCGCTCGCGTTCCCGGCTCCTGGCTGGGCATGTGGTTGGGCGGCACCGGGTACGTCGCGACGATCGGGAGGCCCTCGTCGATCTCGCTGGCCGGCGAGTTCGTCGGGCAGTTGCTCTGGGTGATCGCCGGGTCCGACGGCGAGACCGACGGCAGCGCCGGCACCGACGGGTCGGGAGCCACGAAGTTGAAGGCGCTGGTCAGGTCCCCCGTGACCGAGCGCCGCCACTTCGTCAGGTTCGGCACCTCGGCCCCGAAGCGCGTCTCGATGAACCGGAGCGTGGAGGTGTGATCGAACACGTCCGACGACACCAGCCCGCCGCGGGCGTCGGGCGACACCACGATCAGCGGCACGCGGAAGCCCAGCCCGATCGGCCCGGCGATCCCCTCGGCGTCGGACGGCAGGGGGGAGACCGTCAGGTACTCGCCCGGCGTCCCCGGCGGCGCCACCGGGGGCGGGACGTGGTCGAAGAAGCCCCCGTTCTCGTCCCAGGTGATGAACAGCGCGGTCTTGGCCCACACCGCCGGGTTGCTCATCAGCGTGGACACCACCTGGCTGGTCGCGTACTCCCCGAGCGCGACCGGCGCCGGCGGGTGCTCGGTCTGCACCAGCGGCGCCAGCACCCACGACACCGACGGGAGCTGGCCCGCCGCCACATCCGCCTGGAACGTCTCCGGGAACGTCGGCCCGAAGGCGTTCGCGTACAGCTCCGCGTTCTGGTAGTACGCCTTGAAGTACTGCAGGTCGTTGTCGCCGAAGTTGGCGTCCGGACCGCCGTAGACCTTCCACGAGATGCCCCGCGCCTGGAGCTGCTCGGGCATCGTCGTCCAGGTGAACTGGCCGACCTTCTTGTTGTTCAGCGTCTTGAGCTGCGGTCCGCCGTGGCGTCCGTCGGGATCGATCGTGGCGCTGATCGAGTACAGCCGGTTCGGGTCGGTGGGCCCGATGAGCGAGCAGTGGTAGCGGTCGCACAGGGTGAACGCGTCGGCCAGCGCGTGGTAGTACTGCAGGTCCTCGCGCTGGTAGTAGCCCATGGTCAGCGGGCCGTTGGCCGCGCCGTCCGAGGCCATGTGCTCGACCACCCACTTGTCCATCCGCCCCCCGTTCCAGGTGCGGTGCTGCGGCCCCCAGTCGTGGGTGATGTCGTTGGTGCACTCGCCGTTGGCGTGCTGCGTGTCCAGCCGGAAGGGGAGCAGCCGCCCGCCGAAGCCGGGCGCTCGATAGCCCGGCTGGGAAAACACGCCCTGGCCGTCGGGGAGCCTGATCGCCCGCGGGTCGGAGAAGCCGCGCACGCCCCGGTAGGTGCCGAAGTAGTTGTCGAACGAGCGGTTCTCCTGGATGAAGATCACCACGTGCTCGATGTCGGTGAGGTGGCCGCAGCGCGGCGGCTGCGGCGCGGCCAGCGCGCGCTGCAGTGCGCGCTCCAGCCCCAGCGACCCCAGGCCCAGCGCGGCCGCGCCCGCACCGCCGGCGCGCAGCAGGTCCCGGCGCGTCAGCTCCGGCATCGCCACCTCGATGGCCTCTCGACGACGATGGCGCGCAGCATGGCGAGTCGGCCCCCGGCACGCGCCGGTTGCGTTCCGGTTGAATGGCAGGACGATGAACCTGGGGCTCACCGGCCGTGTCGCCCTCGTGACAGGAGCCTCCAAGGGCCTGGGTCGGGGCATCGCCGCCGCGCTGGCGGCCGAGGGCGCGCGCGTGGCGATCACCTCGCGCTCGCCGGAGCGGATCGAGGCCACGGGCACCGAGATCGGCGCCGCGCTGGCCGTCGCCCACGACGCGGCCGACCTGGACGGCGTCGACGGCCTGGTCGGGCGGGTCGAGGACGAGCTCGGCCCGGTCGACGTCCTGGTCACCAACACCGGTGGGCCGCCGCCCGGGCCGGACGCCCTCGGCTTCGCACGCGAGCAGTGGGAGCAGGCCTATCGGACGCTGGTGCTGTTTCCCCTGGCGCTGGTGGAGAGCGTGATCCCCGGCATGCGCGAGCGCCGCTTCGGACGGATCGTCAACGTGTCCTCCACCGCGGTCCGGGAGCCCATCGACTCGCTCATGCTCTCCAACGCCCACCGCAACGCCACGCTGGCCGCCTTCAAGACCATCGCCCGCCAGGTGGCGCGCGACGGCGTCACCCTGAACACCCTTTTGACCGGGCGCATCGCCACCGACCGCATCCTGGACATGGGCGGCTCGCGCGAGGCGGCGGAGGAGGCGGCGGCCCAGGAGGTGCCGGCCGGCCGGCTGGGGACCGTGGAGGAGTACGCGGCGGTGGCGGCCTTCCTGTGCTCGCAGGCCGCGAGCTACGTCACCGGGGCGGCGATCCCGGTGGACGGAGGGCTGCTGCGCTCTCTCCCCTGAGCGGTCGCTATGCGCCGGGGCCGCCGCCGGCCGGGGCCGCCGCCCCCGCTGGATGGGCCCGCGCCCACTCCACGATGCGCTGGGACTCGCCGACCACCTCGCCGTCGTCGGTCACCAGCACGGGGACCGTGTAGCTGCCGGTGAGCTTCTTGACCTCCCGGCGCCCGCGCGTGCGGTTGAAGATCCCGGGGAGGACGCCCAGCCCGTAGGACCGGATGACCTCGGGGTCGTGACCGGCCTCCCGCAGGGCCCGGTAGGCGTTTCCGCACGGGTGGCCGCCCGGCCGGGGGGCGGCGGTGAACGTCCCGTAGCAGACATAGAGCTTCATCGGGGGCGGACTCTATTCGGTAGCGGGCCGCCGGTCCACGAGCAGCGTCTGGGCGGCCCGGCCGATCAGGCCCCGCTCGTCGAACAGCGCCGTGTCCGACAGTCCCACGCCGTCGGGAGCGGCGAACGTCACCGAGTCCAGGCACACCCATTCGCCGGCGGGATGGCGGTGCAGGTGGACGGTGAGGTCGGTGTTGATGAACAACCAGCGGTCGAAGGGCAGGGCGGCGCTGACGCCGTTGCCCGAGTCGGCGGCGACCAGGACCCGGGTGAGGGGCGAGGGCTCGTCGCCGGCGAGCAGCGGAACGCGCATGCGCAGCCAGACCGTGGCCGGGCCCAGCTGGTCGAAGCGGCCGCGCACGAAACGCCACTCCATCGCGCGGTGGTAGCCGAAGCTCTCGGACGCGCCGGGGAAGACCGCCGGGCCGGGCTCGGCGGCCTCGGGCAGCGCCGGCGCCGGTGGTCCCGCCAGGTCGCTCGGGAGGTCCAGCCCCGCGGTCCGCACGCGCCAGGCGGTGGCGCGCACGACCTCTCCGCGCTCGTCGGACAGCGAGCCCTCGAGCAGCTCCACGCTGCGGCCGGGGCGGGCGACCCGCGCCCGGGGGAGGAGCGGCGCCAGCGGAACCCCGCGCAGGATCTCCAGGCTGATGCGGCCCACGCGAAACCCGTCGCGGGGCTCGCAGCGCTCGATCTCGCGCCCCAGGAGGCCGGCCGGCGGCCCCGCGTGCTGGAACTCCGGGTCCCACGGCCCGCGGGTGTGCGGCGTCGGGACGTACCGATCGCCCTCGCGGACGAAGAAGGCCTCGCTCACCGGCGGGATGCTATGGGCCTGCTTGGTCAGCCCGGCCACGGCGGGGCTCCCCGCGCGATTGACGGTCGCCGGTCGGAGCGGTAGCTTCGACGCGGCAGGGGCCTCTCCGGCGCTCCAGCCGCGAGAGACACGCCTCCCCAACACCTGAGCAGCCTGGCGGGCCGTCGCGCGGTTCGTCAGGGGCTCGAAGGAGATCCGACCTTGTTGCTCATCGGCTTGGCGGCGGCGGCGGCGGCCTCGGTCGCCTACAACGTGGGGATCGTCCTGCAGGCCCTCGACGCCCGCGAAGCGCCGGCGGAGGAGGGCCTGCGGCTGTCGCTGCTCGCCCGCCTGCTCCGCCGCAAGCGCTGGGTGGCGGGCTTCCTGCTGGGCGGGGTGGGCTTCGGCCTCCAGGTCCTGGCGCTCGATCAGGCGCCGTTCGTCGTCGTCCAGCCTGTGCTGGCCGCCGGCCTGCTGCTGGTGCTGTGGCTGGGCGTGCGGGTGCTGGCCGAGCGCGTGGGCAGGTGGGAGCTGGCCGGGGTGGTCGGAATCACCGGCGGGATCGCGCTGCTGGCCTGGGGAGCCCCCGCCCACACGGAGACCGTGCGCAGCACCGCCGCGGTGATCTCGGTGACCGCGGGGCTCGGCGTGCTCGCGCTCGTGCCGTTCGCGCTGCGCGGCGGGCGCTTCGACTCGACGATGCTGGTGATCGTCGCGTCGGCGCTGGCCTTCGGGGCGGGCAACATCGCCACCAAGCTCGTGAGCGATGAGCTCGGCGGCGGGCGATATCTCGTGGCGGCGGTCTGGCTGGGGGTCGCGGCAGCGACGGGCGTGGCGGCGATCGTGACCGAGATGACCGCACTCCAGCGCAGCCGGGCGACGGTCGTGGTCCCCGTCTCCCTTGCCGTGCAGACGTTCGTGCCCGTGCTGCTCGAGCCGATCTACCTCAGCGAGCGTTGGTCCACCGCCGCGTGGTCCGGGGTTCCGCTGATCGGCGGCCTGGTGCTCGTGGCGCTGGGGACCCTGGCCGTCGCCCGCACCCGGGCGGTCAGCGCGCTGCTCGGCGGCGGGCTGGAGGGCGAGGCGCCCGCGGTCGCACGCCCGGCGCCTCCGGCGCCCGCCCCGGCCACGCCGACGCCGGCGGTGGCGGACGTCCGTCCGGTGACCTACCCGGCGATCGACCGGCTGGCCAGCGGAGTGGTGACTGCCATACCGCCGGCGCTGATCGTCGCGGCCGCGTGGGTGGGATGGGGCTCCGCCCTGAACTGGTCCGACCTGGTCGTGCTCGTGGTCACCTACCTGCTCTTCGGGTTCGGGATCACGGTGGGCTTCCACCGCCTGCTCACCCATCGCAGCTTCCAGACCAGCCGCGCGCTGCGCGCGGTCTTCGCGGCGCTGGGCTCGGCGGCGGTGGAGGGACCGGTGATCGAGTGGGTCGCGACCCATCGCAAGCACCACACGTTCTCCGACGTCGAGGGCGATCCCCACAGCCCGCACGTCGGTCACGGCGCCGGCTGGCGCGGGGCGCTGAGCGGCCTGTTCCACGCCCATATCGGCTGGGTGTTCCGCGACGCCGAGGTCGCCGACGAGCGCCGCTACGCCCGGGACCTGCTGGAGGAGCCGGCGCTGCGCTTCGTCGATCGCAGCTTCATCGCCTGGGTCGTGCTGGGCCTGGCCTTCTCGTTCGGCCTGGGGATGGCGCTGACCGGCTCGGTGGCCGGTGGGCTGACCGGCCTGCTGTGGGGAGGTGCGGTGCGCATCTTCCTGCTCCACCACGCGACGTTCAGCATCAACTCCGTATGCCACTTCTTCGGCCGCCGGCCGTTCGCCACCGGCGACGAGTCGCGCAACGTGGCCTGGCTGGCCCTGCCCACGATGGGGGAGTCCTGGCACAACAACCACCACGCCTTTCCGACCTCGGCTCGGCATGGCCTGGGGCGCTGGCAGTTCGACGGGTCGGCGGTGGTCATCCGCGTGCTCGAGCTCACTGGGCTGGCCTGGGACGTCGTGCGCGTCCCGCCCGCCCGCGCGGCCCGGAAGGCGGCGGGTCAGCTGTCCTGACTCGCGGTGCGCGATGGCCTTCGGACGCACCGCGATGCTGCGAGGGGAGCTCCAGGCGGCGCTCCCGCGGAGGCCGTTCGCGCTCCGGTTCTGGGACGGCAGCGAGCTGCCGGCCACGGTAGCGGGGGCGCCGACATTCAGCTTCCGCTCCCCGCGCGCACTCGCCCACGTGCTGCGCGCGCCGGGCGAGCTGGGCCTGGGCCGCGCCTACGTCGCGGGGCTCCTCGAGGTGGACGACGTCGACGCCGCGCTGCGGCTGGTGGACACCTACCGGCCCCCGCCCATCCCCGTCTCCCGGCGCGTCCGAGTGGGGCTGGCCGCGGCGCGCGCCTGCGGCCTGGTCATCCCGCCCCGGGCGCCGGCGGTGGAGCTGCGGCTGCGGGGCCGCCGCCACACCCGGGCCCGCGATGCCCGCGCGGTCCGCCACCACTACGACGTGGGCAACGAGTTCTTCGCGCTGTTCCTGGACGACTCGATGACCTACAGCTGCGCGATCTTCTCGCGCGGCGCCGGCACGCTGGAGGAGGCGCAGCGGGCCAAGCTGGAGATGGTGTGCGCGAAGCTCGAGCTGCGGCCGGGCGACCGGGTCCTGGACGTGGGCTGCGGCTGGGGCAGCTTCGCCATCCACGCCGCCGCCAACCACGGCGCCGAGGTGGTGGGGATCACGCTGTCCGAGCCCCAGGCGGCCCTGGCCCGGCGACTCGCCGCCGACGCGGGCGTCGGCGACCGCGTCGACATTCGTGTGGCCGACTACCGCGAGCTGCGCGGAGAGCCGTTCGACGCCATCGCCAGCATCGGCATGGTCGAGCACGTCGGCGAGGAGCAGATCGACGACTACGCGCGCCGCCTCGCCCGGCTACTGCGACCCGGAGGCCGGCTGCTCAACCACGGGATCGCCCGCCTCGACCACGACGACCCCGGCGACGAGGTCTTCTCCCAGCGCTACGTGTTCCCGGACGGCGCCCCCCTGCAGCTCTCGCGAGTCCTGCTCGCCCTCACCTCCACGCGGCCCGCCTGGGATTCCAGACGGGCGACGCCTCCATCTACCAGGTGCGCGCCCACCGGCCGGTCGACTAGTACCCCCAGGGGGAGTCGAACCCCCGCTACCAGCGTGAAAGGCTGGCGTGCTGACCGCTACACCATGGGGGCGGGCGATCGAGTCTAGAGCCCGAGGGCGCTGGCGATGGGCTCGCTGGGCGCGGCGGCGGTGGGGGAGGCGCCGAGGGTGGCGCGGGCGGCGTCGTCGGCCTGCCAGTTCCAGAGCGCCAGCTCGACCGCCTCGATCGGGACGCCGGCGGCCTCGGCCACCATGGCCGCGCGGCGGTCGAGGAGCGCGGGATCGGCGATGCCGAGGACTCTGCGGGCGGCGAGACCCGTGGGGTCGTCGCCGGCCGCGCCGCGCAGGAACAGCGATGAGGGACGGGCGTCGAGGCGGCCGGTGCGGCCGGCCGTCACCAGGAAGTCGAAGCGGGCGGCGCGGTGCAGGCCGGGCAGCGCGAGCCGCTCGAATGCCCGGGCGAAGCGGCGGTCCGGAGCCCACTGCTCCTCGCCCGCGAGTGCGCGCGCCTGCGAGCCCGCGCGCTCGGCGAACCGGCGGTAGGCGATGAGCGTGGCGGCGCCGCGCGCGGGGTCGTGTGCGGTGCGCGGGCCGGTGGCGACGCCGTCGAGCCCGGGCAGCTCGGCGTCGCGCCAGCGCGTGCGGACCGCGCGGATCGCGGCGAAGGGGTCCGTGCCCGAGGGCTCGGCGGCGGAAGGCTCCAGTGGCGACAGGTAGGCGATGAGGAACGCGAGCCAGAGCGCCTCCTCGACGTCCGGCTCCGACGCCACCTCGGCGTACAGCCCCGGCGGCGCCGTGGCCAGCTCGGCCAGGCGGCCGGAGGCGAAGGCCAGCTCGTCGGCCAGGCGGTGCGCGTCCGCCCGGGCGTGGATGCCGGGGACGAGCTCGGACTGGTAGCCGTCCTCGACCGCCCGGGGCGCGCGGCGGATCGTGACGGTGGCGGCCGCGGAGGCGGCTGACGAGCGGCCGCTCCTAGCGCCCCGTGAGCGGGGCGCGCGCCGGGCTGCGGGCGGAGGCTCGGGCTCCCGGCAGATCGGGCAGTTCTGCAGCAGTCGGTTGTGGCGACAGAACTGGGGCACGCGCCGGGCAGTCTAGGCCCGGGCGGCCCGCTCCATCCGCTCGATCGCGCCCAGGAACAGGTCGGTGGCGAATGCCGTCGCCGCCTCCACGTCGGGTGGCTCGCGCTCCACCATCCGCATCCCCACCTCGATGCCCACGCCCGCCATCGCCGCCGCCATGTAGTCGGCGTCCAGCGCCGGGAGCAAGCCGCTGTCGATCGCCCGCCGCAGGTCGGCGAGCAGGTCGTCCACCCCGGCTCCCAGCGCGGGCTCGTGGATCAGCTCGCGGATCGTCTCCGCGTTGCGCCGCATGAGCTCGAACGTCGAGCGGTCCTCGAGCACGTACGCGAAGTAGACGTGGTAGCCGTCGCGCACGAACTGCTCGCGCGTGGTCGCCGCGCCGCGCGCCGCCCGCAGCCGCCCGCGGATGACGGCCGCGTTCTCCTCGACCAGGGCACGGAGCACCGCCTCCTTGTCGGGGAAGTAGTTGTAGAAGGTGCCGGCCGCCAGGTCGGTCCGCCGCACCACGTCGCGCACCGTGGCGGCGCCGTAGCCCAGCTCGGCGAAGACGTCCCGCGCCGCGTCGAGGATCGTCGCCCGATTCTGGGCCTTGGTGCGCTCGCGCTTGCCCCGCTCCGCGACCGAGACGGGGGTCATGCCGCCACCGCCCCTCGCTCGGCCTGCGCCGGCACCGGCAGGCGATAGCCCGCGCGGCGGGCGCGGACCGCTCCGGCCCGGCGCTCGCGGCCCAGCTGGTGCAGGTAGTCGTCGAAGTCGATCTGCATCGTGTGGCGCTTGGAGCGCACGTAGCGCTTGAACATCGCCCCGCGCTCGCGTCGCATGTCCTCGCGCAGCTCGCCGGGCGGCGGCAGGTGGTACTCGCCCCGCAGGTAGTCCGCGATCCACTGTCCCTGCGCCTCGGCCAGCGGCATCGTCGCCCCCAGCGGCTGGAGCAGCGCCAGGAAGAACACGTTCGGGACGTCCGGATGGAACACCCGCCGGAACAGCGGCAGGTCGTTGTCGGGCGCCGAGATCAGGTCCTCGTCGAAGAACGGGAAGCTGACCTTGTAGCCGGTGCAGTAGACGACCACGTCGG
>VAXS01000226.1 GCA_005883255.1 Actinomycetota bacterium
GCTGGTCCGGTCGCCGGCCGAGGGGGGCGGCGTCGCGACGCTGGTCCCGACCCGAGCGGCGGCCGGGACGTCGCCGGAGGCGAAGGTGGACCGGGCGGCGGTGGCGCGGGCCGACGCGGTGATCTCGGACGCCGGCCTGGCGGCGGTGGCGTTGGCCGCGGTGGCCGCGGCGCTGGAGGCGGCGCTGGCCGCGCGGGGGCTCTCGGCGGCGGCCCTCCGCGACTACCTGCTGGCGAACCTCCCGGGAGTGGCGCGCATCGCCGTCGTCGCGCTGGCGGCGCTGGCGCTCTGGCTCGCGCGCCGGGCGCCGCGATGGGCGGCGCTCGCGGCCGTCGCGGCCCTGCTCGCGGTCGTGGTCTCCGGCCACGCGAATTCCGCCGATCCGCGCGGGGTGGCGGTCGTGGCCGACGTGATCCATCTGCTGGGCGCCGCCGTCTGGCTGGGCGGGGCCGGGGTCCTGGTGCTGGCCTGGGGTCCCGCGGTGCGCGACGCGGCCACGCGCCGTCGCGTGGCCCGCACGGTCCTGCCCGAGTTCGGACGCGTGGCGCTCCCGGCGTTCGCCGTGGTCGTGGTGGCCGGAGTGGTGAACGCCGCGGTCGAGCTCGGCCGGATCCCGGCGCTGTGGGAGACCGGCTACGGCGTCGTGCTGATGACGAAGGTGGCGCTGGTCGCGGCCGCCGCCACGATCGCCTGGCTCCACGCCTACCGCCTGCGACCCCGAATGACGGCGGTCGGAGGCGACGCGAGTGCGCCCCTGACCGCAGCGGGCGCCGACGAGCCGACGGAGCGCTCGCACTGGCGCGCCTTGCGGGCGGAGCCGCTGCTCTCCGTGGCTGTGGTCGCCGCGGCGTCGCTGCTGGTCGCGTTCCCCCTTCCGCCGCTGCAGCTGAGCGCGTCGGTCCGATCCGGGGGCGGGCTCCCCGCGGCGCGGGGACTCGCTCACCGGCAGCGTCCGCGCCCTCGACTTCCGGGGGCAGCCGGCCCGCGGCACGCCCCGGGTTCCCGGCGCCCAGACGGCCGCCTGCGGCTCGGGCTGCACGACGTTCGCGCTCGCCCCTGCCCCCGCGGCGCTGCGGGTGGTGGTGAGCGAGAACGGGCGCGCGTACGCGGCGGCGCTCCCCGCGCGCTGGGACCCGGCCGCCGGCGCGCGCGCCCGTCGCCTGCTCGCGCGCGCCGAGGCCACCATGCGCGGCCTGCGCAGCGTGGTCGAGGACGAGCGCGTGACCAGCGGCCCCGGGACCCAGGCCGTCGCCCGCTACTGGCTGAGCGCGCCCGACCGGCTGGCCTACCGCACCGGTACGGGAGCGGAGAGCGTGGAGATCGGCGGGCGCCAGTGGATCCGCACCCCGGGCGTCCCCTGGACCGAGGCCCCGATCCCCGGCGGCCTCCCCTTCCGCACCCGCACCTGGTTCCGCTGGACGCCGTACGCCCAGGCCATCGCGCTCCTGGGCGAGCGCGCCGGCGTCGCCCAACTGGCCCTGATGGACCCGGGCACGCCGGTATGGATCCGCCTGGCGATCGAGACCCGGACGGGCCGGGTCCTGCGCGAGCAGCTGGTGGCCCCGGCGCGCTTCATCGACCACCGCTTCCACTCCTTCGACCGGCCCGTGGTCATCCGGGCGCCCCGCGGAGCTGTCAGTGGCGACTGACGCCACCCGCCCGCTGCGCCGCGGCGCGCTGCGCCAGGCCGGGCGCGCCGCCGCCGTCCTGGTGGCGGCGGGCTTCGTGGCGCTCCTGGCCTACGGGCTCATTGCCAAGTCGACGAATGGGCGTCGTGGTGCGTGCCCTGCCGCCAGGAGGCGCCCACGCTCCAGCGCTTCTGGCGCGCCCAGCGGGCGAGCGGCGCCGTGGTCCTGGGCCTGGACATGCAGGACGTGACCGACGACGCGCAGGCCTTCGTCCACCAGTTCGGGATGACCTATCCGAACGTCCGAGACCAGGGCAACGACGTCGCGCGCCGCTACGGGACGACCGGGATCCCCGAGACGTTCTTCATCAGCCGCACCGGCCGCGTCGTAGGGCACGTGATCGGCGTGGTCAACGACGGCCAGCTGGCCGACGGGTTGGCCGCCGCGCGCGCCGGCCGCCCGCTCGGCGTCGAGCGGGGCGGCCAGCGGCGCAAGACGCGCTAATAGCCCGGCGGCGTGTAGGTGGGCGTTGAGGTGGTGGGCGTCGAGCTCGTGGGCGTGGTGGTGGACGACGGCGCCGTCGCGCGCTCGGCGTGCCAGGTCCCGCCGCCGGTGCCCTCGCCCGGGATGCCCTCGCCCTTGACGTCGCCCGTGCGGTGGTCGCCGGAGAAGCGGTACAGCGGCTGACCGTTCAGGGTCACCTGCAGGCGCCCGTCGGGCCGGCGAACCTTGCCGAGGGTGCCCTGGACGCCCCGCCCCTTGACCAGGCGCACAGAGCGCGCGACCGTGAGCGGCGGCCAGATCGTGGTGCACGACCCGGTGCACAGGAAGTGCCGCGTGGTCTCCCGGGTCCGGTGATAGAGCGTCCGTCCGGCCGGTGTCGCGACCACGTAGCGGCCCAGGGACGAGCTGTGCACCGAGCGCAGCGTCAGGCTGACGGTGCCGAGGGCCGGGACGGCCAGGGCCGCGGCGGCGACGGCGCCGGCGGCGAACAGGAGGGCCGCGAGCGAGCGGCCGGGGCGGCGGGGCATGGCGCTCCTTCCAGGGATCGGGTTCTCACCGACAGAGACGCCCCCGCCCGCCGGATCTTCCCGGCGCGTGTTAGACGTTGAAGAAGTCGATCCCCAGGCGGTCGAGCGCCTTCTGGGCCTCGATGTTGAGGTGGAAGAGCTCGCCGGTGAACACCAGGACGCCCATCGCGATCAGGACGACCCCCGCACCCACCTGGATGGCGGCGTAGTGCCGCTTGAAGAACGCGAAGGAGCGGCTGGCGGCGTTGAACGCCAGCGTGGCGAACAGGAACGGGATGGCCAGCCCCGCGGAGTACACGGCCAGTAGCAGCGCGCCCGTCCCGGTCGTCGAGCTGTTGGAGGCCAGCGAGAGGATGGCGCCCAAGGTCGGCCCCACGCAGGGCGTCCAGGCGATGGCGAACGCCGCTCCGGCCAGCACCGGACCGCCCCGGCCGGCGCGCTGGATCAGCGCCTCCGGGTGCCACTCCCGGTTCAGCCGCACCAGGAAGATCGAGGCGATGAACACGATCCCCATCCCCACGATCACCCCGCCGGCGACCTTGTTGAGCGTGGGGCGGTTGTCGAACAGGAAGGAGCCGATGGCGGTGGCGCTCAGCCCCAGCAGGACGAAGATCGCCGAGAACGTGGCCACGAACAGCAGGCTCCGCAGCAGCGCCCGTCCGCTCACCCGGCGGCGGTCCTCGACCGCAGCGCCGGTCCCGGTGACCGCCGCCAGGTAGCCGGGCACCAGCGGGAGCACGCAGGGGGACACGAACGAGATGAACCCGGCCGCGAACGCCAGTGCCAGGCTGGGAGACTCGACCATCGCTGCCGGAATGATGGCGCAGCTCGGGCGCCGGATCAGGCAGCACCGACGCGCAGGTACTGCCGGATCGCCTCGTCCAGCTTGGTCCGGGTGGCGAAGGCGCCGGGGTGGGTGTAGACGAGCTTGCCGGTCGGGCCGTAGAAAGCCGTGGTGGGCCAGGCGGCGCCGCCCCGGAAGGTGCGGGCGACGGCGACGTCCGGGTCGAAGAACGTCGGATACGGCACCGGGAACTGGCGCAGGAACTTCCGGGCGTCGCCGCGGCTGTCCTGGGAGTCGACGCCGAGGAAGGCCACCCGACCCCGGTAGGCCCGCGCCAGCGACTGGAAGAACGGGAACTCGAAACGGCAGGGACCGCACCACGACGCCCACTGGTTCACCACCACCGGCGTGCCCCTCAGGGCCGCCAGCTGGCGCTGGAAGGCGCCCGTGCCGCCGC
>VAXS01000227.1 GCA_005883255.1 Actinomycetota bacterium
CAGACCGACACCTACGTCGCCGGCCAGGAGTCCTACCGGACGGACGTGGTGATCCACAACGGCGGCGGCTCGGCCCAGCCGTTCACCGTGTACCGCGCGGGCGACTGCTTCCTGCAGGGCTCGGACAGCGGCTTCGGCTTCTCGGGCACGAACGGCTCGGTCGGGTGCTCGGCCCACGCCAACAACGCCCCGCCCGGACGGATCGAGGAGTGGTTCCCGATCACCGGTGGCGCCAACTTCCTGGAGGACCACTACAGCAGCGTGTGGGCGGCGATCGCCACCCAGGCGCCGTTCTCCAACCAGTGCGCCCAGTGCACCAACAGCGTCGACAACGGCGCCGGGATCAGCTGGTCGGGCACGATCCAGCCCGGCCAGTCGCTGACGTTCTCGCACTACACGACGTTCTCCCCCGCGGGGCGATCGGGGCCGCCGCCCCCGACGTCGACCGACGTCCAGCAGGCGCGCCTGCCGACGTGCCTGTCGATCCCGTCCGTGGTCCGCAACCGCGTCGCCCAGGTCCGCGGGCTCGGCTCGGTGGTCCTCAAGACCAACCAGGTGGACAACCCGGCCCAGCCGCTGAAGCTGGCCATCGCCGCCACCGGTCAGATCGCCCGCACCGGCCGGGTGGCCATCG
>VAXS01000137.1 GCA_005883255.1 Actinomycetota bacterium
CGGCCGACCGCCCGCGGGTGGCGGCGCTGGAGTGGCTGGACCCGCCGTACGTCGCCGGCCACTGGACCCCGCAGCTGGTCGACTACGCGGGCGGGGAGGACGTGCTGGGGTTCCCGGGCGAGCGCTCCGAGCCCACCACCTGGGACACCGTCGCCGCCTCGCGGCCGGACGTGGTGGTGGTGATGCCCTGCGGGTACGACGCCGAGCGAGCGCGCGAGGAGGCCGAGCACCATCGCGACCGCCTCGACGGTCTGGGCGCCGGGCGCGTGGTGGCGGTGGACGCGGCGGCTTACTTCTCGCGCCCCGGCCCACGGTTGATCGACGGGCTGGAGCTGCTGGCCTGGCTCCTGCACCCCGACCGCTTCCCCCAGGCGCCGGCCGCCGCCGAGGCGCACGCGCTCCAGCTGGTCTGACCCTGCCGGCGCGCGCGGTCCTCTACGTCCACTCGTCCAGTGGGCGCTACGGCGCCGATCGGCAGCTGCTGGCCCTGGCGTCGGGGCTGGACCCGTCCCGCTACCGGGCGCTGGCGCTGCTGCCCGACGAGGGTCCGCTGGCCGGCGACCTGCGCGCCGCCGGCGTGGAGGTGCACGCGCGCCCGCTGGCTGTGCTGCGCCGGGCCCTGTTCACGCCGGCCGGAGTGGTTCGGGTGGCGGGGCGCGCGGTCGCCGACGCGGCGGCGCTGCGGCGGCTGATCCGCGAGCGCGACGTCCGGCTGGTCCACAGCAACACGTCGGTGACGCTGGGGGGCGCGGCCGGGGCTCGCGCGGCCGGCGTCCCGCACGTGTGGTCGGTGCGGGAGATCTACGCCGACTTCGCGGGCTGGTGGCCCGCCTACCGGCGCGTGCTGCTGGCCGGCGCGAGGGCGCTGGCCTGCTCGTCGGAGGCGGTGCGCGCGCAGTTCGGCGCGGACCCGCGGGCGCGGGTGGTGCACGAAGGCGTCGCCGCGGCGACGGCGCGGCGCGAGCGAGCCGCCGCGCGGGCGGAGCTCGGCCTGCCGGACGAGGGCTTCGTGTGCGCGGTGCTGGGCCGGATCTCGGCCTGGGAGGGACAGGACGTCCTCGCCCGGGCGCTGGCGGAGCCACGCCTGCGGGAGCTCGGCGCGATCGGGGTGGTGGCGGGCGACGCCTGGCCCGGCGAGGAGCGCCACGAGCGGGCGCTGCGTGCGCTGGCGACCGAGCTCGGGCTTCGGGACCGGCTGCGCCTGGTCGGCTTCCGCGACGACCCGGACACCGTGTACGGCGCCGCCGACGTGGTGGTCGTCCCCTCCACCCGGCCCGACCCGCTCCCCAACGCCGCACTGGAGGCGGCCGCCGCCGGCTGCTGCGTAGTCGCGGCGGCGCACGGCGGCCTGCCGGAGATCGTGCGCGACGGCCGGACCGGCGTGCTGGTCGCGCCGGGCGATCCGGCGGCGCTGGCCCGGGCGTCGGGCGACCTGGCCGCGGAGCCGGAGCGCCGCGGCGCGCTGGGCGCCGCGGCCGCCGCCGACGTCGCCCAGCGATTCTCGGTTACGCGCCTGCTCGAGCGGGTGCAGAGCCTCTACGACGAGCTGCTGGCCTAACGCGCTACCCGCCGGCCGCGGCGATCGCCCCCACCACCTCGCCGCCCGCCAGCGCCAGGCAGACCAGCAGCGGGATCGCCAGCGAGCGCCAGCGCATGCCCAGCTGCTCCAGCGCCCAGCCGGTGACCACGCCCGCGATCAGCCCGCCGATGTGCCCCCCGATCGAGATGCCGGGGAAGAAGAAGGTGAACAGCAGATTGATGACGATCAGCGCCGGGATGCCGGAGGCCATCGGGTCGAACCCGCGGGCGCGCATGATCACCACCGCCGCGCCCATCAGCCCGAACACCGCGCCCGACGCGCCCACCGTGAGGGTGTGGGGCGAGACCAGGAGCGCTCCGAAGGAGCCGCCCAGCAGCGAGACGAAGTACAGCGCGGCGAAGCGGACGTGGCCGATCGCGGGCTCCAGCAGCCCGCCCAGGATCCACAGCAGGTACATGTTGAAGCCGATGTGGATCAGGCCGGCGTGCAGGAACGCGCCGGTGATCAGGCGCCAGTACTCGTGCTGGTTGGCGATCGCCGGCCCGAACAGCGCGCCGTGGTCGATGACGCTGCCGCCGCCCCGCGACGCCACCCCCGAGCCGCCCACCAGGGAGCCCAGGAAGGCGGCCACGTTGAGTCCGATCAGCACGTAGGTGACCACCGGGTCGCCGGCGCCGATGCTGGCGGCGGTGCGCACGCGAGTGCGCTCGCGCGCACACTCCGGGCAGCGCATGCCCACCGACGTGGGGGTCATGCACGACGTGCAGATGGGGCGCCCGCAGTTGGAGCAGGAGACGCCCGTCTCGCGATTGGGATGGCGGTAGCAGGTGGCCACGGGTCCGCCACCGTAGCGGAGAGCCTAAGCGCGACCTCTGGGCCGGGGCTCAGGTCGTGCGGGTGACGATCACCGGGGGAGCGGTGGGCGCCGGGCTCCCGCCGCGCGGCTCGGCGGTGACCAGCACGCGATCGCCGGCCCGCACCGTCCGGGGCAGCGCCACCGTTCCCTCGCGCAGGGCGAAGGTCGCGCCGGCGGGGATGGGCGCCGCGCCCGGCCGCTGGACCCAGGCCTCGTACACCCGGCCCGGAGGCGGGGCGGGCATCCCTCGCAGCACCAGGCTGGCCCGTCCGCCGGCCACGCGCAGGTAGGCGGCGCTCTGCGCGGGCGCCCGCTGCGCGGCCACCGTTCGGCTCGCCGGGCCCGACGAGCCTCCGGCGAAGATGGCGGCGCCCACGCCCACTCCCGCCGCCAGCGCGGCGGCGGCAGCGGCGGTGGCGGCCAGCGGTCGCGGGAACCATCGCCGCGGCCCGCGGCGCCGCCCCCGCGGCCGGTCGGCGCCGGCGCCGGCGGCGCGCAGCAGCTCCGCTTCGGACTCGACCGCGGCCATGATCCGCGCGCGCAGCTCGGGAGGGGGCTGCACCGGCGGTGTCGCGCCAGGCATTACGTCGACGGCCGCCTGCAGCTCGGCCAGCTCGCGCCGGCAGCTCGGGCATTCCTGCAGGTGGCGCTCGAGCCCGGCGCGCTCGTCCTCGGGCAGCGCCCCCAGCGCGTAGGCGCCGAGCGACTCCGCCCAGCTCGCGTGTGCCTCGTCCGTCATCGGACCGCCTCCCCCAGGCCGAGCCCCTCGAGCCCGACCCGCATCTTCTCCAGCCCGAGCCGCATCCGTCCCTTGATCGTGCCGATCGGGGCCTCGAGCATGTCGGCGATCTCGCGATGGGTGAAGCCGCCGAAGTAGGCCAGCTCGATCACCCGCCCCTGCTCGTCCGGCAGCTCTTCGATGAGCCGGTGGAGCGCGCGCGCCTCGTCCCGGCGCGCGGCCTCGAGCTCGGTGCGCTCGGGCGCCGGCAGCCTCTCGGCCGCGTCCTCGTCGCCCGTCCGCCGGCGCTCCCGCACGGCCCCGCGGCGCAGGGCGTCGATCGCCCGGTTGTGGACGATGCCCAACAGCCAGGTGCGCACGCTTCCCCGCGCGCGGTCGTAGCGCGCGCCGCTGCGCCAGGCCGCCAGGAACGCCTCCTGCGTGACGTCCTCGGCCGCGGCGCGCGTCCCGCACATGCGGTACGCCAGCGAGAAGGCGGCCGTGGCGTGGCGCTCGTAGAGCACCTCGAACGCTCGCGCCTCGCCCGCGCGCACGAGAGGCATGAGGTCCTCGTCGGCAAGCTGGCGCAGCGCGTCCGCCGGGCCGCTGCGGCGGGTGAGCGACATACCAAGAAGAGACTACGGGCGAGGGACCGCCTTGGATCACGGTTGCTCGTTGCGGGTCCGCGGGGGCGCCGTTAGCGTTCCCGGGCGGGATGGCAGGGGGCTCGGAGCACGAGGCTCTCCTCGCGGAGCTCACGCGTCGCGGGTTCCTCCAGCGGGCGGGTGCGTTCGGCGTGGCGGCGCTGGTGGCGTCGGCGGCGCCCGTGGCGCGCGACCTCCTGGCCGCGACGCCGGCCCGGGCGGACGTCAGCGCGCCCGACGCCACCCTGCAGGCGTTCGCCGACACGATCATCCCCGGGCGCAAGGTGGCGCGCACCGACCTGGGGAACGAGGTCCACCCGCAGGCGATCGCCGGCGTCGACCCGCTCCCGGGCGCGGTCGAGGCCGACGTGCTGGCGCTCTATCACCACCCCGAGGTCGGGTTCGACGCGCTCGAGCCCGCCTTCCTGGCCGACCTGACCACGCGCTCGCTGGGCGCCGGCGGCCAGTTCCTCGGCCTCGACTTCGACCATCGCGTGCAGGTGTGCGTGGGCGGCCTGTCGTTCGACAACTCGTCGCGTCAGGTGTGGGAGGCCGCCGCCGCCGTGCCCTTCACCGCGTTCTGCGCTGCGGCGCTCATCCCGGACGCCACCGCTGACCGGGCCTCCGGCTACCGCGTGATGGGCCTGCCCGGCGCCGCCCCCAACGGGTATCCCCACTTCTCGTACCGCCGGCGCCTGTCCCGCGAGCGCACGGCGAAGGGATACCTGTCGTGAGCGGCGGCGGCTGATGGCCGAGCAGGTCGACGTGGTCATCGTGGGATCGGGGTTCGGCGGCTCGATCACCGCGTTCCGCCTGGCCGAGCTCTACCGGGCGGCCGGGGCCGACCCGCGCGGGATCGTGGTCCTGGAGCGCGGCCGGCGCTACAAGCACACCGACTTCCGCCAGTCGATGGACATCGACCACCTCTCCGACGTCTACAACCTCATCCAGGGCAACGGGGCGCAGGTCGTCACCGCCAACGCGGTGGGTGGCGGATCCAACCTGTACCTGGCGGCGTCGCTGCGCGCGCCCACCGAGACGTTCGAGCGGCGCGACCGCCGCCCGGGCGACGGACCCGAGCGCCGGATGTGGCCGGCGGAGCTCTCCCGGCGCTCGCTCGATCGCTACTACCGCCGGGCCGAGCTGGGCCTGCGGGTCAACCGCCCCACCTGGGCCCAGGTGTCCAAGTCGGGCGGACTGTGGGCGGCCACGCTGCGCGCCGCCGGCCACACCTGCGACCGCGTGCCCCTGGCGATCAGCCCCCGGCGCTGCGTCAACGCCAAGTGGTGCCACACCGGCTGCATCTTCGGGGCCAAGAACTCGCTGATCACCAATTACCTCCCCAGCGCCGAGCGCCTGGGCGTGCAGGTGCGCCCCAACCTGCGGGTGGACTCGGTGCGCCAGTCCTCGGCCCGGCCCTACCGCTACCTGGTCAGCGCCGCGGCGATGGACAACGAGGGCCCGAATCCCACCCGCCAGCCCAGCGGCTCGACCGTCGAGCTGGAGTGCAAAGTGCTCGTGCTGTCGGCGGGAGCGATGGGCAACCCCTCGATCCTCATGCGCTCGCGCAACGACCTGCCCGCCCTCTCCGACCAGGTGGGCAAGAACCTGGGCGTCAACGGCGACCACATCGCCGCCATCGAGTACGACCCGAACCGGGTCCACCAGGTGCTCGGCCTCCCGCCCTACCGCCACTTCTTCCAGGGCCGGCCGATCACCACGATGAGCTACGACTGGTGGGTGGGCCGTCGCAACCACCGCTTCGACGGCACCCGCTTCAACCTCCAGGAGATCTTCCTCTCGTCGTTGACCAACTTCCTCTACGACGACGGGCGCGCCCCCGAGGGCGACCCGTCCTGGTGGGGGCTGCAGAAGAAGCAGGCGATCGCCAACTGGGCCAACCGCATCGAGCTGCTGGCGATGGTGGAGGACACTCACGACGGGCAGTTCTACGGCGTGCCCCCGCAGGGCGGGGGAGCGGTCAAGCCCAACAGCGGCCCGGTGGAAGTGGGCCTGTTCAACTACGGGCTCTCCGAGCAGTCGCTGGCGGTGCGCGAGTCGGCCAACGCCGCGATGCAGCGGATCGCCGAGACCCGGGGGCTGGGGCGATTCATGAAGCTCACCGAGACCCAGGGCGCCTACGCCTCGCATCCGCTGGGCGGCTGCCGGATGGCGGGGTCGGCCGACCTCGGCGCCGTCGACCACTCCGGCGCGGTGTTCGGCTACGAGGGCCTGTACTGCATCGACTCGTCGATCGTCCCCACGTCCCTGGGCGTCAACCCGTCGCTGACCATCGCCGCGGTGTCCGAGCGCTGCGCGGAGCTCCTCACCGGGCGCGCCGGCGACCTGGGCCTGCCGGCCCGTCCGGCGCGCTTTCGCCCGGCCATCCCCTCGGAGATCGTGGGGGACCGGGTGGTGCCTCGCCATCGTGGCTCATAACCCGCCTGGTACGGTGTCGGCGTCGCTCGATGAACGACGACGACCTTCCCCGAAGTAGCCGCTGCGGCGGGGGCGCCGCGCCGCCGGCGTGAGTCCGGCCCTCCTCATCCTGGTGGCCGCGCTGATCGCGGCGAACGCCTTCTTCGTGATCGCCGAGTACACGCTGGTGCGCTCGCGCCGTCCCCGGCTGGAGGCCGCGCGCGACGAGGGCCGCCGGGGGGCGGCGCTGGCCCTGCGCCAGATCGACAACATCAACGAGTACATCTCGACGTGCCAGGTCGGGATCACGATGGCCTCGATCGGCATCGGCGCGCTGGGCGAGCCGATCGTCTCCGACCTCCTCCGGGGACCGCTGGGGGGACCGCTGAGCCACGGCCTGGCGGTCGCAGTCTCGGCCGCGATCGCCTACCTGCTGATCACCAGCGCCCACATCACGCTGGGCGAGCTGGTGCCCAAGATCTACACGCTCGAGCACGCCGAGCAGCTCGCGCGGC
>VAXS01000090.1 GCA_005883255.1 Actinomycetota bacterium
TGCCCGACGAGGTCTTGACGATGTCGAACGTGTGCGCACCGCCGGTGGTGGCCTTCGAGATGGCCTCGGCGGTGTACGAGTTCGCCGTCGCGCCGGCGAGCACCGAGACCTGCCCGGCGCCGGTGCCGTAGCTGAGGCCGGTGGCCCCAAGCGCGGTCGAGGTATCGCAGTTGACGTAGGTCTGCTCAGTCGCGAAACACGACTCAACCTGCGACACCATGTTGCGCGCGTCGGACTTCGCCGCCGCGTCCTGGCCCTTCTCCTGCTGGCCCAGGAAGGCCGGCAGGGCGATCGCGGCAAGGATGCCGATGATCAAGATGACGACGAGGAGCTCGATCAGGGTGAAACCCCTCTCCTCCTCGACGCGCTTGCGGAGCTTATGCAGCATTGAATCCTCCTTGGATTCGGGCCTTGGTTTAGGCCAGACCCAAGGCGATCCTCGGTGGCAGCCCGGCTTCCTCGCAACACGAGGCCCGTGGCTTTGCGCCCCGCCCTCACGGACGGTTTGCCCTTGGCACCTCAGCTCTGGCTCCGCCATGTCATCGGTCTGACACATCGGGCCCTTGAGCGTTTGCTGAGAAACTCGACGCGAGGTTAAGGCGCTCCTGATGAGCTTTTGCCTACCGGCGCTACGCTTGGTCGATGCTGGCGCGGCGGCTGCTTGTCCTGGCGGCGGTCCTGCTCGCGCTGGGCGCGGTGGCGGCGTCCCTGGCGCCCCGAGACCTGCGGGGCCCAGCGACCACGACCGCCCTGCCGAGCACCGCGCCGGCAGCGACCCCCACGCCGGCCCGGGGCCGCGAGGTCGCCCTGGTGGTTGATGCCTCGAGGCCGCGCGCCGCGACCGTGTCGGCTCGAGTGGGCGACGACGTGCACCTGGCCGTACGGGCGCCCTCGCCCGACTCGGTTCGCATCGTGGCGTTGGGCCAGAGCGAGGCCGTGGACCCCTACTCGCCGGCCATGTTCGACTTTGTGCCCGACCGTGCCGGGCACTTCCCGATCACGCTCGAGCAGTCGGGCCGGCGTGTCGGCGTGCTCCGGATCGCGCCCGCCGCCTAGCCCATCGGCCAGCTCGGAAGTCGTCGGTGCGCTCAGGCGGCGGGATCCGGTCGCTCGGGGCCCTTCTCCCGCCAGCGCGCCTGCGCATCGTGCCCGGGGATCCGCCGGCCGGTCCCCTTGCACCACGGGCACTCGACCGCCTGGGGCTCGCCCCCGTCCGTGGAGATCACCTTGCCGGTGCCCCGGCACGCCATGCAGGGTTGGTCGGTGCCCGAGGGCCCACCGCTGGCATCGGGATCGGCGGCCATCGGCGGCGGGCGCCGGGCGGCGCCAGATCCGGCGCAGGCGCCCGGCGCGGCCGTAGTCGGCCAGCGCGCCCTCCACGAGGTCGACGAACCGCCGCAGCTCGATGACCACGCGAGAGTCGGGGTACGGGGTGGCGAGGACGCGCGCCAGGTCCCGGCGGGTCTCGTCGCGGACCTGCCGGGCGGCGCGGCACTCCGAGGTCGTGAGGGGCGCGAGCGCGATCACGGCGGTGCCACCGTAGCGCCTGGCCGGGGCCCTCGCACCGGGGTATCCACCCCAGGATCTGCCCGATCGCGCGTGCGGGTGCCCCTAGCGTCGTTGCTTGCCGCGCCGGGCCTCGCGCTCGCCACGAGCCACCACCTCGACGCTCCGACGCTGCGCCTGCTCGGCCTCCGACCGCAGGGCTCGGCTCTCCTCCCGCAGGCGGGGGGAGACATCGGCCGGGCGCGCCTCCGGCGGGGCGGCCTCGCTCGGCTCGCCGACCAGGCCGGCGGCGGCCGCATAGTCGTCGGGCTCGGCGCGCAGGCGCTCCCAGGTCACGCGGATGAGCGCCGCGTCGCGCACGTACTGGGCGACGCTGACCCCCACTCGCGCGGCCTCGGCCTCCAGCTCGCGCCACAGGTCGGCGCCGAAGCGCACCGTGGTGGCGCGCATGCCGGGCTTCGGGACGGTCTGCCGCGGGGACTTGAGCGGGTCCATGGACTGGACGGTAGCGGTTGCGATAGCGCTGGGCAAATCGGCCGACGGCTTGACCGCGCGCCGCTGGGCAGCCATGATGTCGATACCGGATTCGATATCGGATCCGATATCGGAAGGATCGCATCGTGGAACGGTCTGAGACCGTTCGCCGCCTCGCTGTTGCCGTGCGGGGCCTGTCGACGGAACTGACGGCTGCCCGCCGGGAGCTGAACGCAGTCAAGCGCGCGGGCCGGGAGCCGACGCCCGCCAGCCTGGACGAACAGACGCGCTCGCACGCGCTTCGGCGGGGCATCGAGGCCCTGACGCTGGCCGCTGGCGAGGATCCCGAGGTGGGCGCCGCCGCCCTGGTCGCCAGCTTCGCGGCCGCGGTCGACGCCCGCTTCGCGGTCGTGCTCGAGGAGTCCGGGGCCGAGGCCCAGGCCGTCGCGGTCGGCGGGGTCCCACGGCGTGGCGCCACGCTTCGCTTCGCACTGGACCGGGGGCCGCTGGCGGTGGCCCGGAACGGCGGCGATCCCCGGCTGCACTCCCCCACCCCCGACCGCTTGGCGACTCCCCTGCTCGCGGTCGCGATCAGGCGTCCAGCCGGCGTTCCCCGCGCTTGGCTGTACACCGGCCTGCAGCGCGCGCCGGCGGACGCCGATGACGTGGTGGCGCAGGCGCACGACGTGGCGGTGCTGCTCTCGATCGCCCTGGCCGGTCGCGACCGCGAGCGCCGCCTGGCCGCCGTCGCCATGCACGACCTCCTCAGCGGCTGTTTCTCGCGTCGAGGGCTCGAGGACGTGCTCGCCCGAGAGCTCGCGCGCTGCGAGCGCCAGGGCGGCCCGCTGTCCGTCGCCTTCCTCGACCTCGACGGGTTCAAGCAGGTCAACGACGAGCACGGCCACCAGGAGGGCGACGAGCTCCTGCGCGCTGTGGGGACCCGGCTGCGCGGCGCCGCGCGCCCCTACGACTCGGTGTGCCGCTACGGGGGCGACGAGTTCGCGGTGGTCATGCCGGGAACCGACGAGGCCGAGGCCCTGGTCGCGGGTCGGCGACTGGCCCGGGCCGTGGCATTCGAGCGCGGCGACGGAGCGAGCATCGCCGCCTCCGTGGGCGTCGCGTCATGGCGGCCCGGTCTGCGGCCGGCGGACGTCCTGGCCGAGGCCGACGACGCCATGCGCGCGGACAAGGGCCTGGGCAACGGTCGGACGGCGGCGGGCCGATGAGCGCGACCGAGCCCCCGGGTCGCCGGGACGAGGAGGAGGACTGGGCTCGCGACCGTACGCTGGCCTGGGCGGAGGAGGCGGCCCGCAACGGCGACTACTTCTCCGCGGTGCGCTGGCTGGACACTCTGGAGGCGATCGACGACGGGATCCCGGCGGGCTACCGCGACCGGCGCCGGCGCTGGATGCGCCTGGCCCAGGTCAGTTAGAGCCCGGACGGGAAGACAGCGCGGTAGCTGGTCGGGAAGCTGCCCGGCTTGCCGAAGCCGATGACGATCGCGTCATGGGCCTTCATCACGTAGTTCTCCGGGTTGGACACGCGCCGGCCGTTGACGTAGACCCCGAGGACGTTGCCACCGCCCGCCTGGTATCCGCCGATCTGCGTGGACGTGAACTTCACGCCCCAGATGTCCAGGGACGTAGATCCGCAGCATCGCGTGGATGTGGAAGGGATAGTCCGCGGTCTGCGGGAGGTTGAGCGCGTTCAGGCGGGTGGCCAGCCGCTGGTACTCGGGCGGCCAGGGCGCGGCCCCGACCTGCAGGCCCGCCTGCGTGCCGGCGCCGGTCGGGGTCCGCGCGGTCGTCGGCGTGCTCGACCTGCCGCCGCCGCCGACCGAGAGCGCGACCACGATCGCGATGCCGGCGGCCACCACCACCGCCAGGCCCCCGATCTGCAGCCGGCGGCGGCGGCTGGCCGCGCG
>VAXS01000091.1 GCA_005883255.1 Actinomycetota bacterium
AGGTCCGGTTCACGGCCTTCGTCAACCGCGAGGCGGCCGCGGCCAGGGGGCCGTGGGGTGACGTCATCCCCTCCGTGACCGTCCCGGTGCGGGCGACCAACCGGCTGGAATGGGTCCGCGGCGAGCAGCTGTTGCTCCCCCGCTTGGCGCGGGAGAGGGGCGTCGATCTCGTGCACAGCCTGGGAGGCACCGCGCCCGCTCGCGGGCGCTTCGCCCGCGTGACCACGATCCACGACCTGCATTACCGCATCGTCCCGGACGCGCACTTTGGCCTGCGCGGTCTGGGGATGCGTGTGCTGGTCCCGCTGGCCGCGCGGCGCTCGCATCGCCTGATCGCGGTGTCGCGGAGCACCAGCGACGACCTGGTCGGTCTGCTCGGGCTGCCGGCCGAGAAGATCGACGTGGTGGCCTGGGGTCTGGGGGCGCGGCCGCAGGTGGAGCCGACTCCCGAGCACACGCTGCGCGAGCGGCACGGGCTGGACCACCGCACGATCGCCCTCTCGGTGTCCGCGAAGCGCCCGCACAAGAACCTGGCGCGGCTGCTCGAAGCCGTGGCCGCATTGCCGGTCGACCGCCGCCCGGTGCTGGTCCTGCCCGGCTACCCCACCCCCCACGAGATCGAGCTGCGCCGCCGAGCCGAGCAGCTGGGCGTCGCCGGGGATGTGCGCTTCCTGGGCTGGATCGACCCCGACGAGCTGGAAGGCTTCTATCGGGCGGCGGCCTGCTTCGTCTTTCCGTCGCTGCACGAGGGCTTCGGGCTTCCGGTGCTCGAGGCGATGAGGCGAGGCGTCCCGGTGGCCTGCTCCGACATCCCCGTCTTCCACGAGGTGGCCGGAGACGCGGCCCGCTACTTCGACCCGCGAGACCCCTCCGCCGCGGCGACGGCCATCCGCGGGGGCGTTGGCCGCGAACCAGGCGGCGGTCGATGCGCGCAACTGGTCGCCACCGTCGCGGACGCGCAGGATCGCCGCGGCCAGGTCCTGGGGCGAGGCCGACGACGCCACGACTCCGTTGACCCCGTCCTCCACCAGCTCGACCGCCGAATTGTCGGGATCAGCGACCACCACGCTGGGCACCCCGCGGGACGCGGCCTCGACGACCACCAGCCCATACCCCTCGCGCCGGGAGGGCAGCACCATGCACAGGGCTCGGCGCAGCGCCGCGTCCACCTCGTCGCCGGATACGAATCCGTGTACGCGCACGGCCCCGTCCAGCCCGAGCTCGCGCACCGCCCGCTCGACCTCCGGGCGATCGGGGCCGTCGCCGTAGACGTCGGCCCGGAGCTCCCGCCACTGCGCCCGGAGGCGGGCGACGGCCGGCACGAGCGCCGGAACCCGCTTCTCGGGAATGTGGCGCCCGGCGAAGACGACGACCGGCTGCGCGGGCTCGGGCCCGCGGGGCTCGAGCGGTCCGCGGTACTCGCCTTCCAGGACCGTGACCGGTCCCCGCAGCCCCTGCTCGCGCAGCCGGCGCGCGTGCAGCCGCGAGAAGGCGAAGGCTCGCTGGCGCACCCGTGCGCACCGGCGCTGCACCCACCAGCCGACGCCGCCCGCCAGCCTCCCCAGGTACTCGCGCCAGTACGCGCGCGTCCAGAGCTCGTGCCAGTCCACGACCAGCCGATAGCCGCCCAGCGGGCGGGCGATCGCAGCGGCCAGGACCCCACCGCGACCACGCGGACGCCCTCCACCTGGGCTCGCTCTCCGCGGGGCCACTGGCGCAGCGTCAGGAAGGTGACCTCGTGGCCCTCGGACGCCAGCCGCTCTCCCAGGTTCCGGTACCAGCGCTCGGCACCCCCGACCGTGTAGGGGTACAGGCAGTCATAGACCAGGCAGACGCGCACGGCGCGATACCATGCCACGCCCCAACCGCGCGACTTCTCTCGCTCCCGCGCGTTTTGGATTCGACAGCGGGCAGGGCCGCCGTCGGACAGGCGCTGTGAGCACCGTCGAACGCACATCCGCCGCCCTACGAGAGCCGGCCGACTCCGATACGCGGCCGCGCGTCTCCGTCGTCATCCCCTGCCTCGACGAGGCCAACACCATCGAGGAATGCGTCGGAGCCGCCCGCCGTGCGCTGGCCGAGAGCGGGCTCTCCGGCGAGGTGATCGTGGCCGACAACGGCTCCGAGGACGACAGCGCCCGCCTGGCCGAGGCGGCCGGGGCCCATGTGGTGCACGAGCCGCGCCGCGGCTACGGCAGCGCCTACCTGGCCGGGTTCGCGGCCGCCCAGGGCGAGTACATCGTGATGGCCGACGCCGATCTGACCTACGACTTCGGCTACATCCCCAGGTTCGTGGCCGAGCTCGACGCCGGCGCGGAGATCGTCATCGGCGACCGGATGGACAACATCCATCCCGGTGCGATGCCGTGGCTGCACCGCTATGTCGGCAACCCGGTCCTGACCGGGGCGCTGAACGCCTTCTTCCGCACCGGGGTCAAGGATGCCCACTGCGGGATGCGGGCGCTGCGCGCCGACGTGCTGCCCCGGCTCGACCTGCGCACCACCGGCATGGAGTTCGCGTCGGAGATGGTCATCCGGGCCGCCAAGGCCGAGCTCGAGGTGCGCCAGTTCCCGATCGAGTACCACCCGCGCGGAGGCGAATCCAAGCTCTCCAGCTTCCGTGACGGCTGGCGCCACCTGCGCTTCCTGCTCGTCCACAGCCCCACGCACCTGTTCATCGTTCCCGGCGCCGCGATGGCCTTCGCCGGGGCGCTGGCCGCCGGACTGGTGATCGCGCGCGTCGACGTCTTCGGCCGTACCTGGGACCTCCACGCGCTGATCGCCGGCTCGCTGGCGTTGATCGTCGGGGTGCAGGTGCTGGCCCTGGGCCTCTGCGCGCACGCTTACGGCACCTACTTCATGGGCGAGAAGGATCCCTGGTTCGACCGGATGCGGGCCCGCTTCAAGCTCGAGCACGGGCTGCTGCTGGGCGGCGGGATCGCCCTGGACGGGGTCATCCTGGGCGGGGTGATCCTCGGCATCTGGGCCAACCGCGGGTTCGGCGAGCTCTCCGAGGAGCGGCTGGCGGTGCTGGCCGCGACGCTGATCATCGTCGGCATCCAGATCTTCTTCTCGTCGTTCCTGCTGAGCATCCTCGGTCTGCGCCGGCGAGGCTGACGTTGGCGCGGCGTGTCGCGGTGGCGGCCGGCCTGGCCATGCTGGCGCTCGCCGCTGGCGCGGCGGCGGTCCTGTCCGAGCGGGCGCCGCGGCTGGCGTATTCGAACTCGGTCCCGGTGTCGTCGTTCGCGGCCGTGTTGGCGCCGGGTGCCCAGCTGTGTCAGCCCCACCAGGTCATCCCCGCCGGCGCCGCCTCCGCGCAGGTGTTCGCGGGTGTCTACTACCGCCCCGGCCCCCCGCTGGACCTCGTCGTCCGGAGCGGCGGACTCTTGGTGGCGGCGGCCCACGCCGCCGGGGGCTACCCCGACCGCTACCTGCGCATTCCGGTGCGTGAGGTCAGGCGAACGGCGCAGAGCGCCACCGTTTGCCTGCGCAACGCCGGCGATCACAAGGTGGCGCTGGCCGGCCGCAGGGAGCCGCCCTCCGGAACCAGGATCGGGAGGCGGGCGTTGCAGGCGCGCGTCTACGTGGCCTGGTTCCGCCCCGGCCGCGAGGCGTGGTGGGATCTGGGGCGCCCGATCGCCCAGCGCTTCGGCGTGGCCAAGGCGGGCTTTATGGGCACCTGGACGTTCTGGGCGGTGCTCGGGCTGGTGGTGGCGACCTGGGCGCTGGCCCTGGCCACCCTGGTGGGACGGTGGCGGCGATGAGGCCGTCCCGTACAGCGCTGGCCTGCGCGGCGGTGGCGTTCCTCAACGCGCTGGCCTGGCTGCTGCTCACGCCGCCGTTCCAGGTGCCCGACGAGCCCCAGCACCTGGCCTACGCCCAGTACCTGGCCGAGACCGGAAAGCTGCCCCGCCACATCCCGGGCCGGGTGTTCTCCGACGAGGAGGCGGTCGCCACGGGGAACGTCCGCCTCAACGACGTCG
>VAXS01000138.1 GCA_005883255.1 Actinomycetota bacterium
CCCCCACGCCCGCGCAGGAGCGCGCCTGGCCGGCCATCGCCTCGGGCGAGCACGTCCTGATCTCCGCCCCCACCGGCTCCGGGAAGACGCTCGCCGCCTTCCTCTGGGGCCTCGACCGGCTGGCCGCGGACCCGCTGCCGGAGGGGGAACGCCGCACCCGGCTGGTCTACGTCTCGCCGCTCAAGGCCCTCTCCTACGACATCGAGCGCAACCTCCGGGCGCCGCTGCGGGGGATCGGCGCGGACCTCTCCGTGGCCATTCGCACCGGCGACACCCCCCAGCGCGACCGCGCGGCCATGCGCCGCCATCCTCCCGATGTCCTCATCACCACGCCGGAGTCGCTGTACCTGATCCTCACCTCGCAGGCGCGCGAGATGCTGACCGGCACCGAGTGGGTGATCGTGGACGAGATCCACGCGGTGGCCCAGTCCAAGCGCGGCGCCCACCTGGCGCTGACGCTGGAGCGCCTGGTCGACGTGGCGGGGCGCGACCCGCAGCGCATCGGCCTCAGCGCCACCCAGCGCCCGCTCGAGGAGGTGGGCCGCTTCCTGGTCGGTCCCGGGCGGACCTGCGCGATCGTGGACGCCGGCCGCAGCAAGGAGCTCGACCTGGAGATCAAGGTTCCCGTGGAGTCCATGGTGGAGCCCGACGCCGGTCCCGCGGGGGCGGAGCTGGACCCGCTGGTCACGGGCGAGGCCACCCGCCAGTCGATCTGGCCGGCGATCTACCCCGAGGTGCTGGAGCTGGTCCGCGCCCACCGCTCGACGATCGTGTTCGTCAACAACCGCCGTGGCGCGGAGCGCATCGCCATCCGCCTCAATGAGCTCGCCGAGGAGGAGATCGCCCGCGCCCACCACGGCTCGCTGGCTCGCGAGGAGCGGCTGGTGGTGGAGGAGATGCTCAAGTCGGGCGAGCTCCCGTGCCTGGTGGCCACGTCGTCGCTGGAGCTGGGGATCGACATGGGCGCGGTGGACCTGGTCCTGCAGATCGAGTCGCCCAAGTCGGTGGCCCGCGGACTGCAGCGGATCGGGCGCGCCGGCCACAGCGTGGGCGACGTCTCCAAGGGCCGCATCTTCCCCAAGTTCCGGGCCGATCTCCTGGAGTGCGCGGTGGTCGTGCGCCGCATGCGAGAGGGCGCGATCGAGGCCACGGTGGTCCCGCGCAACCCGCTGGACGTGCTGGCCCAGCAGATCGTGGCCATCGCGGCCAGCGCCGAGCCCGACGCCGTCGCGGTGGACGAGCTCCACGCGCTGGTGACCCGCACGCATTCGTTCGCCGAGCTCCCGCGCACCCAGCTGGAGAACGTGCTGGACATGCTGGACGGGCGCTATCCGTCCAGCGAGTTCTCCGAGCTGCGCCCCCGGATCGTGTGGGACCGCGTGGCCGGCACGATCCGGGCCCGGCGCGGCGCGCGCCAGCTGGCGGTGGCCAACGCGGGGACGATCCCCGATCGCGGGCTGTACACCGTGACGCTGCCCGACGGGCGCCGGGTGGGCGAGCTGGACGAGGAGATGGTCTACGAGGCGCGCGCCGGCCAGACGTTCCTGCTGGGCGCGACCACCTGGCGGATCGAGGAGATCGGGCGCGACCGGGTGATCGTGACGCCCGCCCCGGGCCTGCCCGGCGCGGTCCCGTTCTGGAAGGGCGACGGCGTGGGCCGGCCCCGCGAGCTGGGCGAGGCGATCGGCGCCTTCGCCCGCTGGGCGGCCGAGCAGCCCGCGGAGGTCCTCGCGCGCGACTACGACCTGGACGAGCGCGCAGCCGCCAACCTGGCGGAGTTCCTGTCCGAGCAGCAGGCCGCCACCCGGGTGGTGCCCAGCGACCGGACGGTGGTGATCGAGCGCTTCCGCGACGAGATCGGCGACTGGCGGCTGTGCGTGCTCTCACCCTACGGCGGACGGGTGCACGCCGCCTGGGCCCTGGCGCTGAGCGCGCGCATCCGCGAGGAGCTGGGGCTCGAGTCCGACGCGATCTGGTCGGACGACGGGATCATCGTCCACCTGCCCGACGCCGACGAGCCCCCGGGCGCCGACGTGGTCTTGGTCGAGCCCGACCAGCTCGAGGACCTGGTGGTGGGCGAGCTGGCCGGCTCGGCGCTGTTCGGCGCGCGCTTCCGCGAGAACGCGGCGCGCGCCCTGCTCATCCCCCGCTCGTACCCCGGGCGGCGCACGCCGCTGTGGCAGCAGCGGCTGAAGGCGCAGTCCCTGCTGGAGGTGGCGCGCCGCTACGGCGACTTCCCGGTGATCCTCGAGACCTATCGCGAGTGCCTGCGCGACGTACTCGACCTCCCCGGGTTGCAGGAACTGCTGACCAAGCTGCACCGCCGCGAGCTGTCGCTGGTGGAGGTGGAGACGCCGACGGCCTCGCCCTTCGCCTCCTCGCTGCTGTTCGACTACGTCGCCACCTACATGTACGAGGGCGACACGCCGAACGCCGAGCGGCGGGCGGCGGCGCTGTCGCTGGACCGCGACCTGCTGCGCGAGCTGCTGGGCCAGGAGGAGCTGCGGGACCTCATCGACCCGGTGGCGCTGGCCCAGGTGGAGGACGACCTGCAGCACCGCTCCGAGCGCACCCGCGCCGCAAACCGGGACGCCCTGCACGACGTGCTGCGACGGGTCGGGGACCTGACAGGCGCCGAGGCGGCGGAGCGCGTGCTGGCCGGCGTGGACGCCGGCGAGCTGCTGGTGGCGCTCGAGCACGAGCGCCGCGCCGTCCGGGTGCGCCTGCGTGGCGCCGAGCGCTGGATCGCCGCGCAGGACGCGGGGCTCTACCGCGACGCGCTCGGCGCCGTCCCGCCCGGAGGGCTCCCCGATGCCTTCCTGGCCGAGGTGCCGGGCGCGCTGGAGGGATTGCTGCGTCGCTACTCCGCCACCCACGGTCCGTTCACCACCGGCGAGGTGCGCGAGCGCTACGGGATCGATCCCGAGCCGGCGCTGCGCGCGCTGGAGGCCGACGGCGAGCTGGTGCGCGGCGAGCTGCGCCCGGGCGGCCGCGAGCGCGAGTGGTGCGATCCCGAGGTGCTCCGCCGCCTGCGCCGGGCCTCGCTGGCGGTGCTGCGGCGCGAGATCGAACCGGCCGACCGGCGCGCGTTCGCACGCTTTGAGCCCTCCTGGCAGGGCGTCGATCGCCACCCGGCGACCGGTGCAGGCGTGGACCGCCTGCGCGAGGCGCTGGTGCCCCTCCAGGGCCTGGCCCTGCCGGTGGAGGCCTGGGAGCGCGACGTCCTGCCGCGCCGCATCGGCGCCTACTCGCCCGCCTGGATGGACCAGCTGTGCGCCGCGGGCGAGCTGGTGTGGATCGGCGCTGGCGCGCTGGGGCGGCGCTCCGGGCGGGTGGCGCTGTACTTCCGCGACGACGTGGCCCACCTGGGCGCTCCAGCCGGGCCGCGCGGCTCCGAGCCTCCCGCCGAGCCCGCGCACGAGCTGGTGCGTGAGCGCCTGGCCGCGGGGGCGTGCTTCTTCACCGACCTGCTGGCCGACGTCGACCTCGCGCCCGAGGAGCTGCAGGAGGCGCTGTGGGACCTGGCCTGGGCGGGCGAGGTGACCAACGACGCCTTCGCCCCGCTGCGGGCGCCCCGGCTGACGCTGGCGCGAGCGCGCGCCCAGCGCGCCCGGGGGACCGCGCGTCGCTTCGCCGGGCGGCGCTCCGGCGCGCAGGCCCAGGTGCAGGGGCGCTGGTCGCTGACCGCCCCCCTGCTGCGCGACGCGGCCGATCCCGGCCAGCGCCGGCGGGCCCAGGCCGAGCTCCTGCTCGAGCGCTACGGGATCGTCACCCGCGAGCAGGTCCTGGCCGAGGGCGTGCCCGGCGGCTTCTCGACGCTCTACGACTCGCTCTCGGCGCTGGAGACGCTGGGCGTGGCCCGGCGGGGCTACTTCGTCGAGGGCTTGGGCGGGGCGCAGTTCGCCTTGCCGGGCGCGGTGGAGCGGCTGCGGGCCCAGCGCGAGGAGTCGGAGGGACGTCCGCTGGTGCTGGCGGCGGTCGATCCGGCGCAGCCCTACGGCGCGGCCCTGCCCTGGCCGCGGCGCGACGACGAGCGCCGCCGGCCCCAGCGCGTGGCCGGGGCATACGTCGTCCTGATCGACGGGGAGCCGGTCCTGTACCTGGAGCGCGCGGGCAAGGGAGCGATCACCCTGGCCGAGCCGGGCGACCCGCGGGTGCCTGTGGCGTTCGAGGCGCTGGCGGACGAGGTGCGACGGGGACGCATCCGCAAGGTGGCGCTGGAGCGCGTGGACGGCGAGCCGGTGGTGGGCGGACCGTTCGGCGAGCTGCTGCTGGAACTGGGCTTCCGCCAGTCGCCCCGGGCGCTCACGCTCACGGCCTAGCCTTCCGGACGTGCCCGAGGGCGACACGATCCTGCACGCGGTCCGGCAGATGGGCCCGGTGCTCGCGGGCGCGGTGCCGGAGGAGGTCCTCACTCCGCAGCCGCGCCACGCCCGGGATCGCTGGTCGGAGCGGCTCGAGGGCCGGGCGGTGCGCGCGGTCGACGCCCACGGCAAGCACCTGTTCGTGCGCTTCGAGGGCGGGCTGACGATCCACTCGCACCTGCGGATGACCGGCGCGTGGGGCGTGTACACGCGGGGCGCGCGCTGGCGGCGCTCTACCCGGCGGGCGTGGC
>VAXS01000092.1 GCA_005883255.1 Actinomycetota bacterium
CCCACCAACCAGAGCAGCCCCGACCCGGCGCTGCGCGAGCAGCCGGCCCAGCCCGTCGTCATCCGCCGGGTGACCGTCGGCAGGCGGTAGGGGCGCGCGCCGGCTACGAGCCGCCGCGGGCGGCGGCCGCGCGCTCGCGCGCGGTCTTCTGGCGCCGGCGACCGAAGAAGGCCAGGACGCCCAGCGCGGCGGCGACCAGCAGGACGCCCAGGAACACCGCGCTCCCCAGCGCGATGCCGCCCGCCGCCTGGCCGATGCCTTCGACGATCCCGAAGCCCAGCCCGATCAGGGCGGCCACCAGCACGATGCCCAGCAGGACGCCGCGCACCCGGGCGACGGCGCCCGCGCTGGCGGGCGGCGCGACCAGGCCCATCAGCTGCAGCACGAACAGCTGGCGACCGCTGGGGGCCTCGTGCCCCAGCTTCTCGACCGCCTCCTTGAGGTCGCCCGCGCGCCGCTCGGCCAGCGCCAGCGAGGCGTCGGCCATGCGCTTGAGCTGCATGCGCTCCTGGGGACGCGCGGCGGCCAGCGCCCGCTGGAAGTAGGACCGGGCGGCCTTGGCGTCGTAGCGATCGGCGGCCCGGGCCCCGAGGATCGCCATCGCCGCCGCCTTGTGCCGGGTCTCGCGCTCGAGCTCCTCGTCGGAGCGCGACTCCAGCTGCTGCATGGCCGCCAGCCCCGCCCGCTGCTCGATCCTGATCTGACGCTGCTTGGGCGGCATCGGCGCCAAGTCTACGGGTATGCTCGCCCGCGCGATGACGCTGGCCGAGCGGCTCCAGCGCGTGAACCGGGGGATGATCGCGTTCGATCTCGTCCTGGGAACGGCGACGCTGGCGGCGCCGCGCGCGACGCTTCGGGCGCTGGGCCACGACGAGCCCTCGCCGGACGCCGAGTACCTGTTCCGGCGCTGCGGACCCATCTGGCTGACGTACGCCGCCGCCCACACCGTGGCGGCGCTGCGGGGGCGGCGCGAGGACTGGTGGGCGCTGGCCTGGCTGCGCGGGAGCGAGCTGGCCACCGACGTCGTCTGGTCGCGCTCGCCGGCGTTCCGTCGGCCCGGCGCCCGCGAGGCGCTGTGGGGCGCGGGCGCGTTCAACCTGGCGCTGAGCGCGGGCTTCGCCGCGCTGGCGCGGAGGTAGGCGATGGCGTCCGAGCGCCCGGCCTTCCAGGAGCCCGGCTGGTTCACCCGCAACGTGTTCAACCGCGTCGTGGCCGCGCTCACCCGGCTGGGGCTGAGCGTCGCCGGCTCGCGGGTGCTGCGCGTGCGCGGTCGCACGAGCGGCGCCTGGCGGGAGACGCCGGTCAACCTCCTGACCCTCGAGGGCACGCGTTACCTGGTGGCCCCACGGGGCGAGACGCAGTGGGTCCGCAACCTCCGTGCCGCCGGCGAGGGCGAGCTGCGGGTGGGTCGCCGCCGCGAGGCGTTCCGCGCGATCGAGCTGCCGGAGGGGCCGGAGAAGACGCGGGTGCTGCGGGCCTACCTGAAGCGCTGGGCCTGGGAGGTGGGCGCCTTCTTCGAGGGCGTGGGCGCCGACGCCGACGACCAGGCGCTCGCGCGTGAGTCGGCGCGGCATCCGGTCTTGCGGATCGACGGGGCGGCATGAGCCCGATCGTCGATCCCCGCGTGGAGGAGTACGTCGAGGCCCACACCACGCCACCGCCGCCCGAGCTGGCGCGGCTGGCCGAGGAGACGCGAGCCACGCTGAGCGCCCCGCAGATGCTGACCGGCACCGTCGAGGGGCGCTTCCTGCAGGCCCTGGTGTGGGGCATGGGCGCGCGCCGCGTGCTCGAGCTGGGGACGTACAGCGGCTACTCGGCGCTGGCAATGGCGGCGGCGCTGCCGGAGGGGGGAGAGGTGGTCACCTGCGAGGTCTCCGACGAGCACGCCGACTTCGCCCAGCGCCACATCGACGCCTCGCCCCACCGCGACCGGATTCGCCTCCTGCGCGGCCCGGCGCTGGACTCGCTGGACTCGCTGGACGGCCCGTTCGACCTCGCGTTCATCGACGCCGACAAGCGGAATTACGTCAACTACTACGAGGCCGTGCTGCCCAAGCTGGCCGACCGCGGCCTGATCGCCGTCGACAACACGCTGTGGAGCGGCCGGGTGGCGGACCCCCAGAGCGACGAGGAGAGCACCCGCGCGATGCGCGAGTTCAACGACCACGTCCGGGCCGACGACCGGGTGGTGTCGGCGATGCTCACGATCCGCGACGGGATCACGCTGATCCGCCGGGCCTGAGGCCGGCGGCGCGCGCCGTCCTCGCGCACGTGGTCGACATAAGATGGATTATCGAGCGTTGGGCCGTGGCTGCGGCCCAATGGCGCCGGCGGCGGGGATTACGCTGACGCGGTGACCAACGAGGAGGCGCACCGGCTGGCGCGCGAGAACGGGGTCTCGCGGCCGCTGTACGCGGTGGTGCGGGCGCTGGCCGTGGCGTTCATGCGGGTCTGGTTTCGCCTGCGGATCTCCGGCGCCGAGC
>VAXS01000139.1 GCA_005883255.1 Actinomycetota bacterium
GATCTCGCCCCGCGTCACGCGCTCGCAGAAGCACACGACGCGTCCGTAGTCCGGGTTCTGCGCGATGCGCTCCGGCTGCGCGTGGGGGCGGGGCGCGAGCTCTCCGATGTTGGGCATGCGGATCGCGGGGAGGCCGGTCTTCCGCGGGCGCAGGGGCAGCCCCGCCCCGCCCAGCTCCTCGCGCACGTGCTCGGCGATCGCCAGCGACGCGGACAGCCCGGTGGACCGGATGCCGCCCACGCGGACGTAGCCCTCGGCGGCGTCGATTCCCACCTGGTAGTCCGAGTGCTCGGTGGCGGCGCGCAATCCCACGTAGACCGCGGTCACCTCGTGGTCCAGAAGCGCCGGCAGGATGCGCGCGGCCTCGGCCCGGAGGTAGGCGAGCCCCTCGGCGGTGGCCGAGGTGTCGGACTTGTCGGGCACGTCCTGCGCCGTGGGGCCGAGCAGCACGTTGCCGAACACCGTGGGCGCGACCAGCACCCCCTTGGTGGTGCCGGTGGGGACCGCCAGCACGATGCGGTCCAGGAGCGGGCGCGCCAGCTTGTCGAAGACGATCAGCTCGCCGCGCCGCGGGGTCACCGTGAACCGGTCGTGGCCCGCCAGTCGGTCCACCTCGTCGCTGCGTAGCCCGGCGGCGTTGACCAGGATGCCGGTGGTCAGCTCGTCCCGCCCGACCCGCAGGCGAAACCCGCCGCCGGCCAGCCGCTCCACTCCGGTGAGCGGCGTGCGCAGGCGCAGCTCGCAGCCCGCCAGCACCGCCTCGGTGGCGTACGCCAGCGGCGTGGTGAACGGGCACACGATCCCCTCGTCGGGCACCTCCAGCGCCCCGCGCGCGCCCGGCCCCAGGTGCGGCTCGCGCTGGCGCAGCTCGTCCACTCCCATCTCGCGGATCGCCTCGTACCCGTTCGCGCGCGCCCGCTCCACGATGCCCGGGAACGCCGCCAGCTGCTCGTCGTCCCAGGCGACCAGCACCGCGCCGATGCGCGCCACCGGGATGCCCACCCGGGCGGCGTAGGAGCTGAGCAGCTCGTGGCCCCGACGGACCAGGCGCGCCTCCAGCGTCCCGGGCTCGGCGTCGAAGCCGGTGTGCAGCAGCGCCGTGTTGGCCTTGCTGGTCCCGGCGCCCACGTCGGGCCCGGCCTCCAGCAGCGTGCAGCGCAGGTCGAAGCGCGACAGCTCGCGGGCGATCGCCGCGCCGACGACGCCCGCCCCCACGATCACGACGTCGCGCTCGGGAGAGCGTGCGCCGGCGGCGCTCATCGTTCGTCGCGGGCCAGCTCCACCAGCGCCCGGGCCGCCGCGTCCCAGCGCGCCAGGCGCTCCTGGGCCTCGTCGGGCGCCATGCGCGGCTCGTAGACCGCGGCCGGGCTCCAGTCGCCCACGGCCTCGGCCGGGGTGCCGGCCGCGCCCGCGCCCAGCCGGGCCAGCGCCCCCGCGCCCAGCGCCGTGGCCTCGGCGGCGGGATAGAGCTCCACGGGCGCCTGCAGGAGGTCGGCCTGGGCCTGCATGAGCGCGCCCGAGCGGGTGAGCCCGCCGTCCACGCGCAGCCGCTCGAGCGGCTGCCCGGCGTCGTCGCCCATCGCCCGGGCCAGCGCCGCCACCTGGGCGGCGATCCCCCAGATCAGGGCGCGGACCAGGTCGTCGCGCCGGGTCGACAGCGACAGCCCCAGCCAGCCGCCCCGCGCCTCGGGCGCCCAGAACGGCGCGCCCAGCCCGGCCAGCGAGGGGACGAACACCACGTCGCCCGGCCCGGAGTCCCCGCCGACGCGGTCGAGGTCCTCAGGTCCGGCGATGAGCTCCAGCTCCCGCAGCCAGGACACCGCCGACCCCGCGCTGTACACCTGGCCGTCCAAGCAGTAGGTGGTCGTGCCGTCCAGCCGCCAGGCCACGCAGGCGGCCAGCCGCGACCGCGAGCGGGCCACCTGCTCGCCCACGGTGGCCAGGATGAACGCGCCGGTGCCGTAGGTGCACTTCGCCTCGCCCGCCTCGAAGCACGACTCGGCGAAGAGCGCGGCCTGCTGGTCGACCACCAGGCCGGTGACCGGCAGGGAGGCGCCGAAGGCCTCCGTCTTCCCGACGGCGGCGTCGCAGTCGACGACAGCCGGCTGCCCGGCCGGGTCCAGCCCGAACGCCGCGCAGGCCTCCTCCGACCACGTGGTGCTCTCCAGATCGAGCAGCAGCGTCCGCGAGGCGGTGGCGGCGTCGGTGACGAAGGCGCCCGTGAGGCGCTGGTTCAGCCAGGCGTCCACCGTGGTCACGACGCCCTCCTCGCCCCCCTCGCGGCGCAGCCAGGCCATCTTGGGCGCGGCGAAGTAAGGGTCGACGGGCAGGCCGGTGATCTCGGTCAGCCGGTCGGCCCGGTCGGCCAGTTCGCGCGTGACCGTGACCGCCCGGCGGTCCTGCCAGCTCAGGGCCGGCCCGAAGGGCATCCCGCTGTCGCGGTCCCAGCGCAGCACGGTCTCGCCCTGGTTGGCGATCCCCACCGCTTCGACCCCGGCGCCCGCGGCGTCCAGCGCGCCCCGGCCGGCGGCGACGATCGACTCCAGTAGCTCCTGGGGATCCTGCTCGACGGCCCCGCCCGGCCCGGGCCGCGGATTGACGGCTGCGCTGCTCTCGCCCAGCACCTCACCGCCCTCGGCGACGACCAGCGCCTTGGTCGACGACGTGCCCTGGTCGATGGCCAGGACGTTCATCCGGGCAAACCTACACCCGCCCCGCCAGGCTGGCCCCGAATTAACCGTGAAGCGGACGGTCAGGCGCCGTATGATCGGGCGCGATGCCCCTCCAGGCCACCAAGCGCGGGTCCGCGCGCACCGCCCTGCGCGGCGAGTACGACGTCCTGATCTGCGGCGCGAGCTTCGGGGGCCTGGCGGTGGCGCGGGAGCTGGCCGGGTCGGGCGCGCGCACGCTGATCGTCGACCGCTACGAGGTGGGCGAGCGGGCGACCTCTGCCTGCGGGATCCCCACCGACTGGATGTACGCCCTGGGCCTCGAGCGCGCGCTCCAGCAGACGTTCGGCGAGATCCTGCTGCACACGCAGTACGGGAGCGTGCGCTGGCGGCTGCCCTGGACGTTCTCGACGTTCGACTACCGGGGAATGTGCTCCCTGCTGCGCGCCCAGAGCCCGGACGCCGCCTTCGAGACCGCGACGGTCACCGGCCGCACCGGCGAGGTGGTCCACACCGATCGCGGCGACCTGCGCGCCGAGCTGATCGTCGACGCCCTGGGCTGGCGGCGCATGCTGGGCACGCGGGCCACCGTGCAGCCGCCCAACGCCCGGCTCTCGCGCGGGCTCGAGGTCCACCCGCACGGGCGCGGCACCGAGATGGAGATCTGGGTGAAGCGCTCGTACGTCCCCGCCGGCTACGGCTGGAGCTTCCCCGCGGACGACGAGCTGCGCGTGGGCGTGGGCTCGTACGACCCCCACTACCACGTCAAGGACCCGACGGTGCGCCTGGCCCAGGACACCGGCGTGGACACCGTCCGCTACCAGGGCAACTGGATCCCCCACAAGATCCGCCCGGCCACCGAGGGCGGCGTGTTCTTCGTGGGCGACTCGGCCGGGCACTGCCTGCCCACCAGCGCCGAGGGCATTCGGACCGCCCTGTACTTCGGCCTGGCCTGCGGGCGCGAGCTGCGGGCGGTCGTCGAGGGCCGGCGACGCCGGCGCGACGCGCTGCGGCGCTACCACCTGTTCAGCGCCGCCCACGCCTGGAAGTTCGACCTGCTGCTGAACGTCCAGCAGGCCTACCCGCGCGTTCCGGCGCCCGCGCTGCACCGGATCATCCAGGGCATGGCGCGCCAGCCAGTGATGGATCAGGTCTGGAACTGGTACATGGGCATCGCGCCCCCGGAGTTCGCGCGCGCCTCCCGGGTGGCCGACCAGCGCCCGCCGGTCGCGGTTGCCGCCTGAGCAGCTGTCACCGCTCGACGTGGTCTTCCTCCAGCTGGAGGACGGGCGCGCGCACATGCACATCGCGCTCGTGGGGTCGTTCCGCCCGCTGGCCGGGCGGTCGCGCCCCACGCTTCAGGCCCTGCAGGCGTCGGTCGAGGCCCGCCTGCCGCACCTGCCCCGGTTTCGCCAGCGCCTGGCCTGGCCGCCGGGGCGCCTGGCCGAGCCGTTCTGGGTGGACGACCCCGGCTTCGACATCGCGCGCCACGTGGTGGCCGCCGCCGATCCAGACCAGGCGCTGAGCGACGCCGAGTTCGGCCAGCTCACCGACGAGTTCCTCTCCACGCCGCTGGAGCGCCCGGGTCCGCTGTGGCGGTTCGCGTTCGTGCCCCGGCTGGACGACGGCCGCGCCGGCCTGGTGTGCAAGGTCCACCACGCCATGGTGGACGGGGTGGCGGGGATGGAGATCGTGGCGTCGCTGTTCAGCGACAGAGCGGACGCGCCGTCCGAGACCCCCGCGGCCTGGCACCCGGAGCCGCCGCCCGGTCCGCTGGGCCTGGGACTGGCGGCGCTGCGGGGCCAGGTGGAGGCGGCCGGCGCCCGCACGGCGCGGGCGCTGGTTGGGCTGGCGTCGCCCGCGACGGCGGCCGGCGAGCTGCGCGACGCCGTGCTCCGGGGAGCCGCGGCGGTCCGCGACGACGTTCTCTTCCCGGCCCCGAGCTCGTTCCTGAACCGCTCCATCGGACCCACCCGGCGGCTGGCGCGCTGCCCGCTCCCCGCCTCCGAGCTGGTACAGGTCAAGCGCGCCGCGGGCGTGACGTTCAACGACGCCTGCCTGGCGGTGGCGGGCGGGGCGCTGCGCCGGCTGGCGCTGGACCGGGGCGAGCTCCCGCCGCGCCTCAAGGTCGCGGTGCCGGTGAGCATGCGCGGGCGCGATCCCCGGGGCTGGGGCAACCGGATCTCGTTCACGGCCATCGAGCTGCCGCTGGACGAGCCCTCGGCGCCGGCGCGGATCGCCGGCGTGCACGAGCAGACCGCGCGGTTCAAGGAGACCGGGCGCGCCGCGGCCACGGACTCCGCCATCAACGCGCTCTCGTTCCTGCCCGGGCCGCTGCGGGCACCGCTCGCCCGCCTGGGCGCGGGCGCCCGGGCGTTCAACCTCACGATCTCCAACGTCCCCGGTCCCCGCACGCCCCTGTACCTGCTGGGCGCCGAGCTCGACGAGGGCTACCTGCTCGCGCCCCTCACGCCCGGCCACGCGCTGTCGATCGCGTTCTTCCCCTACCGCGACCGGGTCTTCTTCGCCGGCTACGCCGACCCGGTGGCGCTGCCCGAGGTGGACGCGCTGCCCGACGCTCTGCGGGCGGAGCTCGCCGAGCTGCGGGAGTCGCTCCCCTAGGTGGTGGGCTCGCCCGCCCGGGCGGTCGCGCCCGGGCGGTCGCGCTCGATGGCGGCCCGCCGCAGCCGTCCGCCCAGCGCGCCGGCGAACATCCCGATGATCGCGGTGAAGACCGCCAGGATCGGGGCGAAGCTCGGCAGGGACACCTGCGCATGCGTCCCCACCACAGCGTGGGCCACCAGCAGGGCGGTGCCGAACAGCGCCCCGCCGACCAGGCCGCGATCGGCGCCCTCCCACCCGTCGGGGTGCTCGAAGCCGGCGCCGACTCCGCCGGCCAGCGCGATCAGCTGCATCGCCCAGTAGCCGGCCGCAGAGACGCCGAGCACGATTCCGGTGACGGCGCCGAACACGATCGGCACGACACCTCCGGTAAGGATCCGCAGCGCCATCGGCCGCTCGCGGAAGAGTGGAGCGTTGCGCATGGTTGCCTCCCTCGGCTGCCCGCGCCGGACCCTACCAGAAAGATGTCAAACGCCCGCCGGGGAGCCTCAGGCCACGAGCTCGTCCACCAGGTCCGCGATCGAGTCGACGATCCGGGCCGCCCGGTAGGGGAAGCGCTCGGCCTCGGTGCGGGTGGTCACGCCGGTGAGGACGAGGATCGTCTCCAGGCCCGCCTCCAGGCCGGCGACGATGTCGGTGTCCATCCGGTCGCCGATCATCGCCGTGTGCTCGGAGTGGGCGGCCAGCTCGTTGAGCGCCGAGCGCATCATCAGCGGGTTCGGCTTGCCCACGAAGTACGGGGCCACCCCGGTCGCCCGGCTGATCAGCGCCGCCACCGCCCCAGTGGCCGGAAGCGGGCCCGAGGTGGTGGGGCCGATGGGGTCCGGGTTGGTGGCGATGAACCGCGATCCCCCGTCGATGAGCCGGATGGCGCGCGTGATGCGCTCGAAGCTGTAGGTCCGGGTCTCACCGAGCACCACGTAGTCGGGGCTGCGCTCGGTCATCGTGTAGCCGGCCTGGTGCAGCGCCGTGGTCAGGCCCGCCTCGCCGATCACGAACGCGGTGCCGCCGGGGCGCTGGTCCTGGAGGAAGTCGGCGGTGGCCAGCGCCGACGTCCAGATCGCCTCCTCGGGCACATCCAGCCCGCCGGCCCGCAGCCGGGCGGCGAGGTCCCGGCGGGTGTAGGTCGAGTTGTTGGTGAGGACCAGGAAGGGCAGGTCGAGCTTGCGCAGACGCGCCAGGAAGCGCTCGGCGCCCGGGATCGCCACCTCCTCGTGCACGAGCACGCCGTCCATGTCCATCAGCCAGGCGGACTGCGTGAGCCGCGTCACCGGCCCAGCCTATCCGCGCCGCGCGCGGCCGCGGCTAGCGCTCCTGCAGCACCGAGAGCAGATTGCCGGCGGGATCCTTGAACCAGGCGATGTACGGACCCCCTCCGCGGTTGATCCCCCGTTCGTCCTGCTCGAAGCCGTCGTAGCGCTCGAAGCGCACCCCCCGCGCGG
>VAXS01000093.1 GCA_005883255.1 Actinomycetota bacterium
GCCAGGACGGACTCGACGGCGACGCCGCCCACAGCGGCGCCCAGCCGCCGGGCGGTGATCTCGACTTCGGGAAGCTCGGGCATTGCTCTGTTAAGGCTAGGGGGAAGGAAACTTCGCGCCCGTTCGTCCGTCTATACGAGCATGAGTCTTCGCCGCCGCCGTCTGTTCCCCCTGGCCGTGCTGGGCGCGCTGGCTGTGGCGCTGGCCGCCCCCGCAGCGATCGCCGCCAACCAGGGCGTGGTGGCCCAGCCCAGCAACCTGTTCACGCCCAAGCTCTCCGCTGTCAAGCCGGGCGAGACGGTCACGTTCACCAACTCCGGAGGCGGGCACAACGTGGTGTGGAACGACGGCGGCGTCCCGGCCACGCCCAGCCAGCCCGCGGATCCCAGCGGCTGGCCGGCCGTCAACTCCCGCACCTTCACCCGTCCCGGGCGCTACCGCTTCTACTGCGCCGCGCACGGGGATCGCAGCGTAGACGTAGGGATGTATGGCTACGTCTACGTGAACGCCGCCGGCCTGCTGCCGCCAGCACTGTCCGGCGTGCACGCGAGCGGCTCGCGCGCGGGGGCCCGGCTCACCTTCCGGGTCTCCCGCGCCGGCCGTGCCACCGCCGCCGTCTTCCGCAGGTCCGGCCGGCGCTTCGTCCGCTTCGGCACCGCCACCTTCAGCGCCCGCCGGGGAGCGAACAGCCGCCTGTTGACCCGCGCCGGGCGCACGCTCTCGGCCGGGTCCTACCGGCTCGACCTGACCGTCACCGACGTCAACCACGTCACGTCGGACCCGCGCAGCGTCCGGTTCACGATCCCGTCCTGAGGCCGCGCGCCGGCCGGGCGTGAGTATGGTGCCGGCATGCCCCAGCACAAGGAGCTGTGGCTCCTGCGCCACGGCGACGCCGAGGCCGGGGACGGGGACGACGCCGCCCGGCGGCTGACCGAGCGCGGGGAGCGCCAGGCCCGCGACGCCGGTTCGGCGCTGGCCGCCCTCGGGCTGCGGTTCGTGGAGGTGCTGACCTCGCCGCGCGTGCGCGCCCGGGACACCGCCCGGCTCGCCGCCGGTCCGCTCGGGATCGAGCCCGTGGACCACGGACCCCTGTCCGGGGGCTTCGAGGCCGAGGCGGCGCTGACCGTGATGGCCGGTCACGAGCCCGGCGCCAAGGTGCTGATGGTCGGGCACGAGCCCGACCTCTCGGAGGTGGTGCACGATCTCACCGGCAACCGCATCGCCCTCAAGAAGGGCGGGCTGGCCGGAATCCGGCTGGAGGGCGCCCGCAGCGAGCTGATCGCCCTGCTGCGCCCGTCGGAGTTGCGGGCGCTGGCCGCCGGCCCGGGATAGCGTGCCCGCGCCGTGACCGCGATCGTGGACACGCCGGAGGAGGCGGCGGCCCTCGACCTGCCCCCGCTCCTGGTGCGCCGGCCGCTGGAGGCCTACCTGGACGCACACGGCCTGGGCAGCGGACCGATCGCCGCCGAGCCCGTGGGCGAGGGCCACTCCAACATCACCTACCTGGTCCGGCGGGACGGCGGCGAGTGGGTGCTCCGCCGTCCGCCCCGTCCCCCGCTGCCCCCCTCGGCGCACGACGTCCTGCGGGAGGCGCGCCTGCTCACGGCCGTCGAGGGCCGGCCGATCCGCACGCCCCGCGTACTGCTGACCTGCGCCGACGAGTCGATCATCGGCGCGCCCTTCTACGTGATGGAGAAGGTCGAGGGCGACGTCATCACCACCGAGCTGCCGGCCGCGCTCGACGACCCGGTGGAGCGCGGGCGCATCGCCGCCGAGCTGATCGACGCGCTGGTGGAGATCCACGAGGTGCCCTGGCAGGCGTGCGGCCTGGAGGGCTACGGCAAGCCCACCGGCTACCTCGAGCGCCAGCTCCGGCGCTTCACCGGGCTGTGGGAGCACAACCAGACCCGCGAGGTCCCGGAGCTGGACGAGGCGACGGCCTGGCTGCAGGCCCACCGGCCCGAGTCGCCCGCCGCCACGATCGTCCACGGCGACTACCGGCTGGGCAACACGATGTTCGCCCACGGGACGCCGGCCCGGCTGGTGGCGATCTTCGACTGGGAGCTGGCCACGATCGGCGATCCGCTGGCCGACGTGGGCTACTTCACCGCCACGTACGCCGCGCCGGGCGACCCGGAGACGACCCTGTTCTCGCTCAACCGGGTGACCACGCTGCCGGGCTTCCCGCCCCGCGAGGAGCTGATCGCCCGCTACGAGGAGCGCTCGGGCCGGTCGATGTCGGACGTGCGCTGGTACCAGACGCTGGCGCTGTGGAAGTCGGCGGTGTTCCTGGAGGGCTCGTACAAGCGCCTGCTCGCGGGCACCACCGACGACCCGTTCTTCAAGCTGCTGGACCGCGGGGTGCCGGAGATCGCCCGCCAG
>VAXS01000140.1 GCA_005883255.1 Actinomycetota bacterium
CGCTGCTGCTCACCAGCGTGGGCGGCTTCCCGGAGGTGGCGGCGCTGGGCGCCGCCGAGCTGGTCGAGCCCGGCGACCGCGCGGCCCTGCACATCGCCCTCAAGCGCCTGCTCGACGACCCCGCGCGCCGGGCCGGCCTGGGGGAGGCGGCCGCGCGGGCCGCGCGCACCACGTACGCCTCGGACACCGTCGCTCGCGACCACCTCGCGCTGTACGAGGGGCTGCTCCGCGACAATCCCCGGCCGTGAGGACCGGAGTGGAGATCGCGTTCTGGGTGGCGGCAGGGCTGCTGGTGTACGCGCAGGCCGGCTACCCACTGCTGCTGGCCGCGCTGGACCGGGTGGCAGGCCACCGTCCACGGGCGCCGGCGGCGGCGGACGCCCCGCTCCCCGAGGTCTCGCTCATCGTGGCCGCCTACAACGAGGCCGCGATCATCGAGGGGAAGCTGCGCGACGCGCTGGCGCTGGACTACCCGCGCGAGCGGCTGCAGCTGATCGTCACCTGCGACGGCTGCAGCGACGACACGGCTGCGCTCGCCCGGGCGGCCGGGGCCGACGTGGTGCTGGAGAACCCCCGGGGCGGCAAGGTGCGCGCGCAGGACGCCGCCGTGGACCGGGCGACCGGAGACGTGGTGGCCTTCTCCGACGCCAACGCCCGCTGGGAGCCGGGGGCGCTGCGGGCGCTGCTGGCGCCGTTCGCCGATCCCCGCGTGGGCTACGTGTGCGGGCAGGTGCGGTTCACGGGCGACGGCGCCACCAACCAGGAGGGCCTGTACTGGCGCTACGAGCTGTGGACGCGGGGACTGGAGTCGCGGCTGGCGTCGATCACCGCCGGCAACGGGGCCATCTACGCGACCCGGCGCGAGGCCTACCTGAAGGTCGACCCGGTCATGGGCCACGACCTCTCGTTCCCGTTCAACCTGGTGAAGCGGGGGTGGCGGGCGGTGTACGCGCCGGCCGCGCGGGCCACCGAGCCGATGGTGCCCACGATCGAGGGCGAGTTCGCCCGCAAGCGCAGGATGATGAGCCACACCTGGCCGATCGTCCTGCGCGGCGGCATGCTGTCGCCCCGGGGCTACCCGCCGCTGTACGCGCTGATGATCGCCTCGCACCGCGTCCTGCGCTACCTGACGCCGTTCCTGCACGCGGCCGCGCTGGCCCTCAACGTGGCGGCGCTGTCCCTGGGAGCGGGCGCGCTGTACTGGGCGACGCTGGCGGCCCAGCTCCTGCTCCTGGCGGCGGCCCTGGCGGCGGGGGCGCTGCCGGTCCGCCCGCTGCTGGTCGCCCGCTACTACGTGCTCACCACCGCCTCCCTGGCGGCCGGCCTGTGGGACTGGCTGAGGCGGGGCACGGCGGCCGGGTGGGAGCCGGCGGAGGGGACCCGGTGAGCGCGGCGATCGCGGACGCCCCAGTGCGCGTCCGCCGGGCGCCGGTGTACGAGGCGACCAAGCGGGGGCTCGACCTGGTGCTCGCCGGCCTGGCGCTGCTGGTGACCGGCGTCCCGATCCTGGTGGCCATGGCCGCGATCCGTCTGGAGACCTCCGGACATCCGATCTATCGCCAGCGCCGCGTGGGCCGGGGCGAGCGCCCGTTCGACGTCTACAAGCTGCGCACGATGGTCCACGGCGCCGAGCACATGGGCGCCGGGATGGCGGTGGACGAGGGCGATCCCCGGATCACCCGCGTGGGCACCCTCCTGCGGCGCTTCTCGCTGGACGAGCTGCCGAACCTGGTCAACGTGCTCCAGGGCCAGATGTCGATCGTCGGTCCCCGCCCCACGATCCCGGTGCAGGTCGCGCAGTACAGCGAGCGCCAGCGCGGGCGCCTGGCGGTCAAGCCCGGGATCACGGGCTGGGCGCAGGTGCACGGCCGGGCCTCCCTGCCCTGGAGCGAGCGCATCGAGCTCGACCTCTGGTACGTCGAGCACCGCTCGCTGCGCCTGGACCTGCGGATCCTCGCCCGCACGGCGCGGCTGGTGTTGGGTGGGCACGGGCTCTACAAGGGCGAGACCGGAGGCTGGGGCCGGTGAGCGTGCTGCTCACCGGCGTGGGCAAGCGCTACGACATCGTCTCCGCCTTCGCCCAGCACGACACCACGGTGGCGGTGGACCCCAACCCGCTGGCGCCGGCGCAGTACGCCGCGCACCACCGCCGCGCCGTTCCCCGGATCGAGGACCCCGGCTACGTCCCGGCCCTGGCCGACCTGTGCGCCGAGCTGGACGTGGGCGCGGTGGTCCCGCTCACCGACCTGGACATCGAGGTCCTGGCCCGGGCCCGCGCCGACGGGCTCCTGCCGGCGCTCGTCCCCGACCCCGACGTGGCCGCCGCCACCTTCGACAAGTACGAGGCCCACGCGCTCCTGCGCCGGCACGGGCTGCCCTCGCCGCCCACGGTCCTGCCCGGCGAGCCGGTGGAGGCGTACCCGGTTATGGTGAAGCCGCGACACGGCTCGGGCGCCCGCTCCATCCACGCCGCGCGCGACGCCGCCGAGGCGGAGTTCTTCTGCCGCTACGTGGACGAGCCGGTGATGGTCCAGCGGCTCATGCAGGGCCCGGAGTTCTCCATCGACGCCCTGTGCGACCTCGACGGGCGCTGCCTCAACGCCATCCCCCGGACGATGATCGAGTCGCGGGGCGGGGAGTCGATCAAGGGGACGGTGATCGACGACCGCGAGCTGGTCGACCTGGGCCGCGAGGTGGTGGAGGCGCTGGGCGTGCGCGGTCCCTGCACGGTGCAGGTGTTCCGCGACCGCGAGATCGGGCTGGGGATCACCGACGTCAACGCGCGCTTCGGCGGCGCCTTCCCGGCGCCGATGTACGCGGCGCCGCCCGGCCGCACCTACCCGGAGCTCATCGTGCGCATGGCCCGCGGCGAGGCCGTGGCGCCCCACGTGGGCGAGTACCGAGCGGGGATCACCTTCACCCGCTACTACTGGCAGCTCGAGCTCGACGGAGACCTGCGCCCCACCGGCCGCGACATCGTCGAGCCGCCGGGCCCCCCGCCCCCGCGGTAGCTACTCCGGGAAGGGGATCTGCTCGGGGCCGTGGTCCACGAAGGCCAGCCGGAACGCGCGGATCGCGTCGAACACCTTGTCGTTGAACGTGGGGCAGCCCAGCTGCTGTCCCCAGGCGGTGGCCGCCACCGCGAACGGCATGCTCGCGCGCGAGACCAGCAGCTGCTTGTAGCCCTTGGCCGCGCCGCTGACGATCGGCTCCGTGTACAGCGTCTCCAGCTGGCTGACCTGACGTGCGGGCAGGCTGGGCCGGTACCAGATGTCGACGCGGCCGTGCTCCAGCGGGTGCACCAGCTGCTCGGTGCGGGGCGGGGTCTGCCCGACGTAGTCGCCGTCGTGCGCCGGGATCGGGTAGTGGGGCCCGAACACGGGCGGATCCTGCTTGTAGGTGACGCGCCCAGTCACGTGGTCGCGGTCGTTTGGCCCGGGGATGAACGTGCGCAGCGTGCAGCCCGCCGCCGCGGCGGCCGCGTTGAGGTTCTTGGTCTTCTGGGGCGGGATCGCGACGGTCGCGGCCGGGTTGAGCTTCGGTCCCTTGGCCGAGGCCTGCTTGCTGCTGCCGCCGCCTCCGGCCGCCGCCACCACCACGGCCACCACGATGGCCATCGCCAGCACGCCGCCTGAGGCGTAGCCGATCAGCCGCCGCCGCCTGGCGGCGGCCGCCGCCGCCTGCTCGCGCGCCAGCCGCTCCTGGCGGCGGCGCTCCTTCTCCTGCTGGCGGCTCGACACCGCTCAGGCCCCGCGGCGGCTCCGCGAGCGTCCAGCTGCCGCCCGTGAGCGAGCGGCCGCTCGGCGGGGACGCCAGCAGGCGTCCATGAACTCGGCGATCTCGCCGGTCAGCCGCTCCGGCCGGAAGCGCAGCTCGAAGAACGAGCTCGCGTCCAGCAGCGTCGCCTGGGGCAGCTCGCGGCCCAGCGCGTCGGCGTCGGAGAACGGGTGGATGGGATCGCGCGGGTGCCCGATGACCAGCGTGGGGACGTCGAACGTCTGGCGCTCGGACTGGGGCGGCGCGGTGCGCCCGAAGAACAGGCCGTGCAGGACCGCGGCGCTGGGGCCCGGCTCCTGGCGCAGCGTGTCCAGGACGACGTCGCCCCAGAACGGGACCCGGTCGCTGGGGACGGCGCGGGCGGCCAGCTGCACGCCGCGCACCAGCGGGCGCCCGAAGGTCAGCGCCACCATCAGGGGGGTGAAGGCGATGGCGCAGGCCAGCAGCGCGTTGTCGAGCACCGGCATCTCAATGAGCATCCCTCGCAGGCGCTCGGGCGCGATCGACGCCGTGCACAGCGTCACGTTGGCCCCCAGGGACGTCCCTCCGACCACGGCCTGCTCGATCTCCAGGTGGTCCAGCAGCGCCACCGTCTGCTGGGCGAACTGGTCCATCGAGTACTGGCGCATGTCGTCCGGGCGGTCCGAGCGCCCGTGGCCCAGCAGGTCGAGCGTGATCACCCGGTTGCCGCGCTCGGCCAGCTCGCGCGCGAGCGGCACGTGCATCCGCTGGGAGAACAGGAGCCCCGGCAGCAGCACGCAGATTCGCGGCCCCTCCCCGTACACCGTGTAAGCCAGCCGATGCCCGTCGTGCTTGAAGAACGGCATGGGCGGCGGAGGATAGCGTGGCGCCTGGAACCTGACGCAGGCGTCACGAACCGGTACCGTTCACGCGCCCGTTCAGCGCGTCGCAAGGAGGAACTGCCCATGGCCAAGCAGCCCCGATCACTCGCCGGCAAGGTCGTCGCCGTCACCGGCGGCGCCCGCGGCATCGGGCGATGCACCGCCGAGGCGCTCGTGCGCGAGGGCGCGCGGGTGGCGATCGGCGACCTCGACCCCGAGCTCACCGAGCAGGTGGCCGGCGAGATCGGCGGCGGCACCGTCGGCCTGGGCCTGGACGTCACCGACCGGGAGTCCTTCGCCCGCTTCCTGGACGAGGTGGAGGCGCAGATCGGCCCGCTCGACGTCCTGGTGAACAACGCGGGGATCATGCCCCTGGGCGACTTCGCCGAGGAGGACGACGCCACCACCCAGCGGATCGTCGACATCAACGTGATCGGGGTGCTGACCGGCACCAAGCTCGCGCTGCAGCGCATGCGCCCGCGCCGCACCGGTCACATCGTCAACGTGGCCTCGATGGTGGGGAAGATCTCACCGCCCGGCGGCGCCACCTACGTGGCCAGCAAGCACGCCGTGGTGGGGCTCACCGAGTCGGTGGCGCTGGAGAACCGCGACTTCGGCATCGAGTGCTCGATCGTGATGCCGGTGGTGGTGCGCACCGAGCTGGCCGCCGGCCTCAAGGAGTCGCGCGGGGTGAAGTCGGTGGCGCCGGAAGACGTGGCCGGCGCCATCCTCGACGCCCTGCGGCTGCCCCGGCGCGACGTGTTCGTTCCCCGTGAGGTGGGAGCCATCCACAAGGCCACCTACGTGCTGCCGCTCCGCGCCCAGGAGGGCGTGGCCCGCGCGCTCAAGAGCGACAAGATCCTCCAGGACATCGACCACGGGCAGCGCGCCGGCTACGAGAACCGCGCCGCGCACAGCGAGCCCGGGCTCGAGCCCGAGGCCGCCGAGCCGGTGGAGACCTCCTAGCCGCATGGCGCGGCGCCCGCCGCGAGCCATCGCCGGCCGGGTGGTCGCCGTGACCGGCGCGGCCCGCGGTATCGGCCGGGCCACCGCCGCGGCCCTGGGGCGCGAGGGCGCGCGGGTGGCGATCGGCGACCTGGACGCCGCGGCGGCCGGCGCCACCGCGGACGAGCTCGGGTGCGTCAGCCACGAGCTC
>VAXS01000260.1 GCA_005883255.1 Actinomycetota bacterium
CCGGGCGTGGACAAGCGTCCGGCCGCAGCCTACGAGGACGAGCGTTTCGCGCGCGAGGCGCGCGAGGAGGAGTCGTCCACGTTCGCCGCACACGTGCGCTATGCCTCCACCGGCCGCGTCTCGCTGGAGAACACGCACCCGTTCGAGCAGCGGGGTCGGCTGTTCGCCCACAACGGCGCCATCCTCGACCTGGAGAAGCTCGACGGCCACCTCGGCGACTACCGCGACCTCGTCGCCGGCGAGACCGACTCCGAGCGCTTCTTCGCGCTGATCACCAAGGAGGCGGAGGCCCGAGACAAGGATGTGGGCGCCGGGATCGTCGCAGCGGTGAAGTGGATCGCCGCCGAGCTCCCGCTCTATGCGCTCAACTGCGTCCTGACCACCCCCACCGACGTGTGGGCGCTGCGCTACCCCGAGAGCCACGACCTCCTCGTGCTCGAGCGGGCCAGCGGCGGACCGAGCGGGCGGCGCCACCTCGACGGCGCCAGCTCCGCCGGGACGATTCGCATCCGCTCCGCGGGACTGGCCGAGCGCGCGGCGGTGATCTTCGCCAGCGAGCAGATGGACGAGGACCGGGGCTGGCGGTCGCTGGAGCCCGGCGAGCTCGTCCAGGTGGACACCGATCTGAACGTGAGCACGCGCGTCATCGACCGCGCTCCGGCCCACCAGCTGCGGCTCGAGGACCTCGATCCCCGCGCCGCCGCCTCGCAGCGAAGTCCGACCCAGCGAAGGGAGGCCCATGCCACTCCATGAGCGGATCGCGCCGGAGCGCGTCGACGAGCGCCTGGCCCTGCGGCCCGAGTACGCGGTCGACGCCGCGCTGACCGACGTGCCCCGCTTCCACCTGGCCCCCGACTCGCTGCCGCCGAACGTCGCCTACCAGCTCATCCACGACGAGCTGATGCTCGACGGCAACGCCCGCCTGAACCTGGCCACGTTCGTGACCACGTGGATGGAGCCGGAGGCCGCACGGCTGCTGGCCGAGTGCTCCGACAAGAACATGATCGACAAGGACGAGTACCCGGTCACCGCCGAGCTGGAGTCCCGGTGCGTGAACATGCTGGCCGACGTGTGGCGAGCGCCCGAGGGCGCGCACCCGCAGGGATGCTCGACGCTGGGGTCCAGCGAGGCCTGCATGCTCGGCGGCCTGGCGCTCAAGTTCCGCTGGCGCAACCGCGGCGCGGCGCCCGACGCCCGGCCCAACCTGGTGATGGGCGCCAACGTCCAGGTGGTGTGGGAGAAGTTCTGCCGCTACTGGGAGGTCGAGCCGCGCATGGCCAAGCTCGGCCCGGACCGCACGCACCTGACGGCGGAGGCCGCGGCCGAGCTGTGCGACGAGAACACGATCGGCGTGGTCGCGATCCTGGGATCGACCTTCGACGGCGCCTACGAACCGGTGGCGGAGATCGCGGGGGCGCTCGACCGCCTGCAGTCCGAGCGCGGGATCGACGTTCCGATCCACGTCGACGCTGCCTCCGGCGGCTTCGTCGCGCCCTTCCTCGATCCGGACCTG
>VAXS01000141.1 GCA_005883255.1 Actinomycetota bacterium
GCTGGAGCTGCTCGTCCACTTCCTGCTGAAGGGCGGCAAGGCCAACGGCCACCAACTGATCCTGTCCTCGATCGTGATCTGGCTCACGAACGTGGCGGTCTTCGCGCTCTGGTACTGGCAGCTCGACCGCGGGGGTCCAGACCGGCGGGCTCGCGGCAAGGACGCCGAGGTCGACTTCCTGTTCCCGCAGATGGCCGAGCCCGAGCTCGGTGCGACCTGGATGCCGACGTTCGTCGACTACCTGTACGTGTCGTTCACGAACTCGACGGCGTTCAGCCCGACGGACACGATGCCGCTATCGAGCCGCGTCAAGCTCCTGATGATGGGACAGTCGCTGATCTCGATCATCACCGTGCTGCTCGTCGCGGCACGCGCCGTGAACATCCTCAGCTAGACAGGCGCGCCCGAAGCAGGCCCTTGCCCTCCTCGGCGCCCTTGCGGCTGGCGCCCTGGGCCCGGCGGAAGAAGTCGGCCAGCTCGTTGTCGCCCTCCCGCTCGGCGTCCTTGATGTAGTTCTCCAGGCGCAGCACGTTGCTCAGGCACTGCTCCACGAACCAGATGATGTTGTAGTCCTTGTCCTTCGTGCCGGTGACCTCGCCGGTTTCCTGGGTGGCCATCGCAGCTCCTCTCCGTCGGGATCTCTGCGCGCTCGCGTACCCCACCCGGCGCGGACGCGAACCCCGTGATGTTTGGCCTGCACCGGGCAGGGAAAGGAGGCAACCAGTTCGTCGTCGTAGGGGGAACACATGGCAGTCTTCGCATGCACGAGGTGCGGCTGGGTCCGACGGTCGCCCGCCCCTGGCCAGCAGGCGAAGTGTCCGGTGTGCGGACACATCGCCAGCAGCCTGACGCCCAGCGGCAAGCTGGACAACGGACGTGCTCGCGCGGCCGCGGCGGGCGCCCGTGCGCTGCACGAGCGCGCCGCGCCTGCGCGTAGCTGAGGCTCGACCCAGCCCCGGTCAGCGCCGGGCCCGGGCGCTATGGTCGGACCCATGTCCGGGATGGTGTGCGCGGCCTGCTCGACGCCGAATCCCGAGGGTGCGCGCTTCTGCATGTCGTGCGGCGCCGCCCTGGAGCGCCGCTGCCCCAGCTGCGGCGAGCCGGCGCCTCCCGAGGCGCGCTTCTGCATGTCCTGCGGGGCCTCGCTGACGGCGGCCGCCGCGCCCGCGCCGACCGCCCCAGCCCCCGCGCCGCCCCGCCGCCCCGCCGAGGAGCGCCGCCAAGTCACCGTCCTCTTTGCCGACCTCTCCGGCTACACCGCGGTGGCCGAGCGCCTCGACCCCGAGGCCGTCAAGTCGATGATCGAGGGCTTCCTGCGGCGCCTGGGCGAGGAGGTCGAGCGCTACGGCGGCACCGTCGACAAGTACATCGGCGACAACGTCATGGCCCTGTTCGGCGCGCCGGTGGCTCACGAGGACGACGCCGAGCGCGCGGTCCGCGCCGCCCTGGGCATGCAGCAGGCCATGGAGGAGATCAACGCCCGGGCGCGCGCCGACTACGACGTCACCTTCGCGCTGCGCGTGGGCGTGAACACCGGCGAGGTCCTGGCCGGCGCGGTGGGCGACGCCTACACCGTCACCGGCGACACCGTCAACGTCGCGGCGCGCCTGCAGGCCGCCGGTCGTCCCGAGGCGGTGACCGTGGGCGAGCGCACCTATCGCGCCACCCGCGACGCGGTCGACTACCGCGAGATCGGCGCGCTGGAGCTCAAGGGCAGGGCGGAGCCGGTCCCGGCCTGGGAGGCCGTCGGGTTGCTGGCCGCCCAGCCGGCCCGGCGCCGCGTCGCCCGGCGCGAGGCCAGGCTGGTGGGGCGGGAGGACGAGCTCGAGCTCCTGGTCTCCAGCTACCGCCGCGTGGTGCGCGAGGCCCGGCCCTACCTGGCGACGGTGATCGGCCAGGCGGGCGTGGGCAAGTCGCGCCTGTGGCGCGAGCTCACCCGGCGCCTGGACGTGGACGAGCCCGCTCCCGCGGTGCACGAGGGCCGCTGCCTGCCCTACGGGTCGAGCGTCGTGTACTGGCCGCTCACCGAGGTCCTGCGCGCCGAGTCGCAGATCGCCGACGGCGACGACGCCGAGCTGGCCTGGCGCAAGCTCTCCGGGCGCCTGGGCGAGCTGCTGGGCGACGGCGACGCGCCCGACGAGCCGGGCGGCGAGCCCGCGGAGCGCAAGGCGGCGGTGATCGCCCGCCTGCTGGGGATCGGCGCGCCGCCGGAGGGGGGCGCGATCGAACAGGACCCTCAGCGTGCGCGGGAGACCTTCTTCTCCGCCGTGCGCTCGGCGATCGAGGCGATCGCGCTCCAGCGTCCGCTGGTCGTCGCCTTCGAGGACATCCACTGGGCCGACCACGGCATGCTCGACCTCATCGAGTACCTGGCGCAGTGGGTGCGCGCTCCGCTGCTCGTCGTGTGCCTGGCGCGGGACGAGCTGCTCGACCGCCGCCCCAGCTGGGGAGGCGGCCGGCGACGCGCCTCGTCGGTGTTCCTGGAGCCGCTGTCCGTGGGCCAGACCCGCGACCTGATCGCCTCGCTGCTACCGGGCGGCGGCCGCCGGGGGGACGACATCGTCCCGCTGGTGGCCGAGCGCGCGGGCGGCAACCCGTTCTTCGCCGAGGAGATGGTGCGCCGGCTGGTGGAGGAGGGCGGCGCCGGCGCCGCCGACCTGCCCGAGACCGTGCAGGCGCTCCTGGCCGCCCGGCTGGATTCGCTGGACCCGTTCGAGCGCCGGGTGGTCCAGCAGGCGGCCGTGGTGGGCCGGACGTTCTGGGAGGATGCGCTGGCGGCCGTGGCCGAAGAGGAGGGCCGCGACCTGCACGAGGCGCTGCTCTCCCTGCAGGAGAAGGACATCGTGGTCGCCGAGGCCGCCGGCCAGCACGAGGGCGAGCCCGAGCTGGCGTTCAAGCACGTGCTGATTCGCGACGTCGCCTACCAGATGCTTCCCAAGGCGGTCCGCGCGCGTAAGCACTTCGAGGTGGGCGGGTTCCTGGAGGAGCGGGCGGGCGACCGCTCGGACGAGATGGTGGCGCTGCTGGCCGAGCACTACGGCCGCGCGGCGGTCCTGGCCGGCGAGGCCCGCCTGGGGCCGACCGAGCTGACGCCGATGCGCGACAAGGCGGTGCGGTTCCTCGAGGCCGCCGGCGACGCCGCCGCCACCCTGTACTCGAACCGCGAGGCGTTCTCCCACTACCAGTCCGCGCGCGACCTGGACGCCGGGGCCGATCCTGACAGCCGGGCGCGCATCGACGAGAAGCAGGGCGACGTGGCGCTGCGGCTGGGCCGAGTCGACGCGGCGATCGGCGTCTGGGAGGAGTGCCTGGACCATCACCGCGGCCGCGAGGACCTGGAGCGCGTGGCCGACCTGCACCGCAAGATCGGGGCCGGCCTGTGGCACAAGGGCGAGCGCAAGCAGGCGATCGAGCACCACCAGAAGGGCATCAACCTGCTCAAGGACGGCCCGCCGTGCATCGAGCTGGTGCGCCTGTACGAGGAGGCGGCCTGGCTGTACATGCAGACCGGCGACAACATGCTGGCGATCTACGCCGCCGAGAAGTCGCTGCGCCTGGCCGAGCGCCTGGGAGAGACCCGGGCCGCCAGCCGCGCGCACGGGATCTTCGGCCGGGTGTTCGGCCGCATCGGCGACTCGGCCAAGGCGCGCGAGAACCTGGAGCGCGCGGTGGACCTGGCCCGGGGCTCGGACGCGTCCGAGGCCATCCTGGCGCTGCTGGCGCTGGGCCATCACCTCGAGGTCTTCGAGGCCGACTACCCGGCGGCCCGGCGCGCCTACGCCGACGCCCTCGCCCAGGCCGAGCAGGTGGGCGACGTGCCGGCGGCCGTCGAGCTGCAATCGGCCCTGGCCCAGCTGGCGGTGTACGCGGCCGACTGGGACGGGGTGGAGCGGGCCTCTGTGGCGGCCTCGGAGCTGGCCGAGCGGGAGGGGCTGGTGGGCAAGCTCTGCCTCCCCTACACCCTGCAGGGCATGCTGAATTGGCGCGACGGCGAGTGGGACGAGGCCGAGCGCCTGTTCCGCCGCGCGCACGAGCTGGCCGAGCAGGTGGGCTGGTCGGAGGTGGCGTTCTCGGCCCTGTTCGGTCTGGCGATCACGCTGCGCGACCGGGGCGACGTCACCGGCGCCACCACCGCCTTCGCGCAGGCGCTCGACGTGTGCGAGCGGGCGGGGCTGATCGCGCAGTCGATCCAGGCGACGTCGGCGCGAGCGGTCACGCTGGCGCTGGCGGGCAAGCCCGAGCTGGCCCGGGAGGCGGCCGAGGAGGCGGTGGAGCTGGCCGAGCGCCTGCACTACCCCATCGGCGCGGCGGCCGCCCTGGAGGCCGACGGCGCGACCACTCCGGGGGCCGACGGGGTCGAGCTCCTGCGCGCGGCGCGGACGCACTGGTCCGACCTGGGCCGGCCCCTCGACGCCGCCCGCTGCACGCTGCTGATCGGCCGGGCGCTCAGCGCGTACGACCCCGAGGCGGCGCCAGCCGCACTGGAGGAGGCGGTGGCCACCTACGAGGGCCTGGGCGTCCGACCCCAGGCGAAGCGCGCGCGCGAGCTGGCCGCCGGCTAGGGCGGCGCGGGCGCTAGCGTCCGCCACGTGCGCCGGCCGCCGATCGCCCTCGTGCTGTTGGCCGCGGTCTGCGTCGGGGCCTGTGGGAGCGGGAAGGCCGCGCGGAGCGGCGCCTCGCCGGCTCCGTCGCCGCGGCCGCCGGCCGCCCCGGTCGGGCTGACACTCCGACAGCAGGTCGGGCAGGTGCTGGTGATCGCGTTCGCCGGCACCGCCCCGCCCGAGTACGTGCGGCGGGCGCTGCGGGAAGGTCGGGCGGCGGGTGTGATCCTGTTCGGGTCCAACGTGGTCTCGCCCGCGCAGGTGCGCGCGCTCACCGCCTCGTTGCAGGGCGGGTCGGGTCGCGGGGCGCTGGTGGCGACCGACCAGGAGGGCGGCGACTTCCACATCCTCCCCTGGGCGGCGCCGCGGGTCGGCGAGCCGTCCCAGGCCACCCCGGCGGCGGCGGTCGCCCAGGCGCGGGAGGCGGCCCGCGACCTGCGGGCGGCCGGCGTCAACGTGACGCTGACCCCGGTGGCCGACGTCGGGCGGCCGGGATCCGCACTGGCGGGACGGGCCTTCCCGGGCGGACCCGCCGCCGTGGCCGCCAGCGTCGGCGCGGCGGTCGGCGCCTACCGGGCCGGCGGGGTGGCCGCCACCGCCAAGCACTTCCCGGGATTGGGCGCCGCGGCCGTGAACACCGACGAGGGCGCGGCCACGATCCGGCTGACCGCCGGCGACCTGCCTGCGCTACCGCGGCGTGATCGTCACGGACTCGATGGAGGCGCGGGCCGTGGTCTCGCGGTCCTCCATCCAGGTGGCGGCCCAGCGGGCGCTGAGCGCGGGCGCCGACCTGCTGCTGCTCACCGGGGACGGGTCGTTTCGCCCGGTGTCGCGGGCGCTGCTGGCCCGGGCCCGGCACGACCTGGCGTTCCGCGTTCGGCTGGCGGACGCCGCGGCGCGCGTGCTGGCCCTCAAGCGCTCCCTGGGGCTGCGGCCCCTGGCTACTGCGCGGGCAGCGCGTTGACCAGCACGTAGCGCGCCAGCCCCGCGCGATCGGTCACCCGGCGCATGACCATCGTGTACTAGGCGTCCGGCGAGGTCCGCAGCTTGTAGAAGGCGAGGTAGGCGTTGCCCCCCAGCGGGACCGGTCGCGCCGCCGGGTTGGCCACCAGCTCTTGGCGGAAGGGGACGGTGGAGACGCGCCGGCACACCTCCTCGTCGGGCCCCACCC
>VAXS01000142.1 GCA_005883255.1 Actinomycetota bacterium
AGGCGCACGCGCCAGGCGGGGCGGGTGGCGGTCATGGCCAGGTCCCAGGACACCGGCGGCCGGTTCCCGAAGTAGTGGGCCTCGGAGCGAAACAGGAGGCGCGTGCGGCCGGCGCGCCTCACCCGCAGGTCGTCGTACAGGCCGCCCGGGTGCAGGTGCCCGGCGGCGGCCACCAGCGTCCCGGGCCGATCGACCGCCCATTCGTTGCGGCGGCCGCCGATCGCGTAGGGGTCGATCGCATCGTCCGGGAACGTGTAGCGCCCGGCCCGCCCGCTGCCGCGCAGCACGTCGAACACCGGGTAGGCGCTCCCGTTCTCCACGTCCATCCACACCGGCCGCGCCGGCCGCAGGGTCCGCCCCAGCGCCGAGGCGGCGGGCACGAAGTCGACGTCGTAGGTGACGTAAAGGCGGGCTCCGTGCGAGGTCAGGTCGTGGATCATGTAGTTGAGGATCCAGCGGTCGGTCGAGCGCACGGGGTACCCGTAGGGACGTGGCAGCTGCAGGATCGTCTTCTCCTCGCCGGAGGCGAAGAAGCGCTGGGGCAGGGCCGGCGCGGTGGAGTCGGGCGCCGCCGTGCTCAGCCACACCGCGTGGTGCAGGTGGATCTGGTCGGTGGGCGGGACCGAGCCGTCGGGACGCCGCAGGTTGGGGGCGAGCCGGACCATGTAGCCGTCCCCCGGGGGCTTGGGCGCGCTGCCCAGCTGGATCAGGTTGGTGCCCGGCCGGACGTCGACCGGCCCGTAGCGCAGGTGCAGGCGCTGAACGCCGGGCGCGAGCGAGGCGGCGGCGCCGGCCGGACCGACGAGCCCCAGGACCAGGGCCCCGGCGAGCACGGCGGCCGGGCGGAGCATCCCGCGGCCTACTCGATCCGGCCCAGGCGCCAGGTCCCGCCGGCGTCGCGATCCATCCGCACCCGGCTCTCGCCGGCCTCGGTGGTGAACCGAAACACCGCGTGGTCCTCCTCCATGCCGGGCCGATCGATCACCGCCACCAGCGTCTGCTCGAGCACCGTCGCCCCGGGGCGGTCGGCCTCGAACGCCCGGCGGGCGGTGGCCGCCAGCGCCTCCGGCTCCCAGCCCTTGTCCTGGGCGCGCGCGGCGGCCAGGTCGCGGTTGACGTTCTCCAGCGAGAGCTGGAACTCGGCCGCGGTGCGCCGGCGGTGGCGGGCGTTGGCCAGCGAGCCCCCGAGCGCGAGCAGGATCACCCCGGCGGCGATGGCGATGGCGACGATGGCCCCGGTGGACACGGAGCCATCCTAGATGGCCGCTACGCCGGCACGGCGCGCGACTCGAGGTGGGCCGCCACCTTGCGCTTGACCCGCTGGAGCGCGTTGTCCACCGTCTTGGCCTCGCAGCCCAGGGTGAGCCCGATGTCCTGGTAGGAGTGGCCGTCCAGGTACAGGCCCAGCACGTGCGACTCGAGCTCCGAGAGCACGCTGGACAGGCAGGCGACCAGCGCCCGCAGCTCGTCGGAGGAGATCACCTGGTTGGCCGGGTCGTGCGCGCTGGGACCGGGCAGGATCTCGTCGAGCGTGGTCTCGGTCTCGGCGCCGCCGGCCGGCGCGGTGGAGAACGACAGGTAGCGGTTCAGCGGCGCGTGCTTGTTGCGCGAGGCCGTCTTGACCGCGGTGATGATCTGGCGCGTGATGCACAGCTCCGCGAAGTTGCGGAAGCTCGACTCGCGGTCCGACCGGTAGTCGCGGACCGCCTTGTACAAGCCGACCAGGCCCTCCTGGACCAGGTCGTCGCCGTCGCCTCCGGCCAGGAAGTAGGACGAGGCCTTGAGGCGGACGAACCCGTAGTAGCGGCGGACGATCGCGTCGTAGGCCGCCGCGCTGCCCTGCTTGGCCAAGGCGATCAGGTAGCCGTCGTCCAGCTGTCCTTCGGCCTGAGCCTTGGGGGAGAACCGTGCCATGAGCCGCCTTTCCCCGGGGCCGGAACGGCCCCGGTTTCGCTCGTGGCGCGCTACCTCCCCTGGCGCCGCACCCTCTGGAAACCCTCGAGTTGACTAGACCTCGAGTTCAACCTTATGTAGCGGCGCGGACGGTGCCACAGTTATGGAGTCCTGTCAAGGCGCGCCCGCTGCTGCAAGATCTCGTACACGAGCACCGCCGCGGCCGCGCTGACGTTCAGCGAATCCACGTGTCCGCGCACCGGGATCGCCACCAGCTGGTCACAGGCGGCGGCCACGCGCGGCCGCAGGCCGTGCCCCTCCGAGCCCAGCACGACGACCACGCCGCCGGCGTAGTCGGGCTGGTCGTATGGCGCTTCGGCGGCGGCGTCGGCCCCGTAGCACCAGCACCCGGCGGCCTGGGCCGCGGCCAGAAAATCGGCCAGGTTCCGGACCCGGGCCACCGGCAGGTGCTCGACGGCGCCGGCCGACGCCCGGGACACCGCCGGGGTGACCTCGGCGGCGCGGTGGCGGGGCACGACCACGCCGGTGGCGCCGGCCGCTTCCGCGGTGCGACAGATCGCCCCCAGGTTCTGGGGATCGGTGACCTGGTCGAGGGCGACGATCAGCGGGTCGGGCGCCGCCAGGAGCTCGCTCTCGTCCGCGTACGGGTACTCGTCCGCCTGGGCACACACCCCCTGGTGGGCGGGCGAGCCGCACCGGGACTCGAGCTCGGCCGGGTCGTCCACGACACTGACCGGCGCGCCGGCCAGCCACTCCTCCTGCGCCGCGCGCGGCGTGGCCCACACCCGCGAGACCCGGCGCCGGCCGCGCAGCGCCTCGCGCACGGAGTTGCGCCCGTAGAGGATCACACCGCGCGCAGCAGCTCGGGTCCCCCCGGCGCGTCGCGAACCTCCCAGCCCTGCTCGCGGATCTCGTCGCGCAGCCGATCGGCCTCGGCAAAGTCGCCCCGGGCGCGTGCGGCTTCGCGCCGCTCCGCGAGCGCCGCCAGCTCCCGCGGCACCACGACCCCTTCGTCGGCATCCAGCAGGTTCTCCAGCCCGAGGACCGCCAGCATCTCGCGCACGTGGGCATCGCCGACGTCCTCGCGCTTGTTCGCCTCGCGGATCCACTCGAACAGGGCCGCGAGCGCCGCAGGGGTGTTGAAGTCCTCGGCGAGCGCGGCGAAGAAGCGCTCGCGCAGCGGCTGCAGCTCCGCCGGGCTCTCCCCGGGCCGCAGGCGCCGCCCCGCCTCGCGCACGCGCTGGACGCGACCCCTGGCGTCCTCCAGGACCTCCGGCGAGAAGGCCAGCGGCTGGCGGTAGTGGCCGCCGACGAAGTACATGACCAGCGCGTCGCGCCCGAACTCGTCCAGCGCGCCCGCCAGCGGCCAGATGTTGCCCACCGACTTGGCCATCTTCTCCTCCCCCAGCTGCACCATCCCGTTGTGCACCCACAGCCTGGCCAGGGGCGACCCGCGGGCGGCCGCGGTCTGGGCCGCCTCGTTCTCGTGGTGGGGGAACACGAGGTCCGAGCCGCCGCCGTGGACGTCGAACCCCACGCCCAGCAGCTGCTCGGCCATCGCCGAGCACTCGATGTGCCACCCCGGGCGACCCCGTCCCCAGGGAGCGTCCCAGGCCGTGTCCTCGCCCTCCTTCTGCGCCTTCCACAGGGCGAAGTCCAGCGGGTCCTCCTTGCGCTCCGCGCCCTCGCCGCCCTCCCCCTGGTCCATCGCGTCGACGTCCCGGTGCGACAGCTCCCCGTAGGCCGGATAGGAGCGCACGTGGAAGTAGACGTCGCCCTCGGCCACGTAGGCGTGACCGGAGTCGATCAGATCCCCGATCAGCTGCACGATCGGGCCGATCGTCTCGGAGGCCAGCGGCTCGTGGTCGGGCCGGCCGAGCTCCAGGCGGTCGGTGTCGGCGACGTAGGCGGCGGTCATCTCCCGCGCCAGCTCGTCGCTGGGGACCCCCTGCGCCCGCGCCGCGTCGTAGATCTTGTCGTTGACGTCGGTGATGTTGGATACCAGCGTCACGTCCAGGCCCTCGTGCTCGAGGAAGCGCTGGAGCAGCAGGAAGACGACGTACGGACGGGCGTTGCCCACGTGGATCGGCCCGTAGACGGTGGGGCCGCACACGTAGATGCCCACCCGGCCCGGGTCCCGGGGCTCCAGCGGCAGGCGCGCACCGGAGCGGGTGTCGTGGAGGACGATCCGGCGCACGCGGGGACCCTAGCGGGCTTCATCCCCGCTATTTCGGGAGTTTTAGGGGTACAAGCCGGGCCGTGACGCGCAGAACCAGCCGTAGCGCGCGGTACCCTGACCGCCGCGTGTCCGGGAACTATCCCCACGCCAGCCGCTTGGAGGAGGTCGAGCGCGCCTTCCGGACTCTCCCCGAGCGCTACCTCGGCGCCGAGCCAGGGTTCGACGCGACCTACCACGTGCGCCTCGGCGACCTGGGGCACACCTGGGAGGTCCGGGCCACCACTCACGGGGCGCGGGTCCGCAAGGGGATCACCCGGCGCCAGCCCGACGCCACGATCGGGACCGACTCCGTGACCTGGATGCACCTGCGCGAGGGGCGGCTGTCCGGGATCGAGGCCTTCTCCCGGCGCCGGCTGTACGCCCGCGGGCACCTCGACCTGGCCGTCGCCTTCGAGGGCCTGTTCCGGCTGCCCAACGGCCGCGCGCCGCTGGTGCGGGTGCACGACGTCAAGGCGGGCCGCACCCGGGTGTCCACGCTCACGATGGGGGCGGGGCGCGACGTGCTGCTCCTTCACGGGCTGGGGGCGACCAAGGCCTCGTTCTTCGACACGGCGGCGGCGCTCAGCCGGGGCGGCTACCGGGTGCACGCGCTGGACCTCCCCGGGTTCGGCTCCTCCAGCAAGCCGGCCACCGCCCCATACAACGCCGCCTACTTCGCGGACTCGGTCCTGGGCGTGATGGACGCCCTGGAGATCGACCGGGCCCACGTGGTGGGCAACTCGCTGGGCGGGCGCGTCGCGATCGAGCTGGGACTGCGGGCGCCCGGGCGCGTCCACGGCCTGGGGCTGCTGTGCCCGGCGGTGGCGTTCCTGAAGCGCGCCTACCACCCCGTGGTGCGGCTGCTGCGTCCCGAGCTGGGCATCGTCCCCCACCGGTTCGGCCGCAAGACCATCGTCAACCAGTTCCTGGCGCTCTTCGCCGACCCGGGGGCGATCGACCCCAGCGTGGCCGACATCGTGGTCGACGAGTTCCAGCGGATCTACGGGTCGCCCGGCGCGCGCCTGGCCTTCCTGTCGGCGGCACGCAACGTGTACCTGGAAAAGCCGTTCGGGCGTGACGGCTTCTATCCGCGGCTGGGGGAGCTGGAGCGGCCGACGCTGTTCGTGTGGGCTTCGCATGACCGCGTGATCCCGGCCGCCTTCGCCCGCCACGTCGCGGAGTGGCTGCCGGGCGCGGAGCAGATCGTGCTGGACGCCTGCGGGCACGCGCCGCAGGTGGAGCGCCCGGAACAGACCAACGGCCTGCTGCGGCGCTTCTTCGCCCGGGTGGACGCGCTCGACGCCCCGGCCCGCCCGGCCGCCGCGCGCTCGGCGGGACAGGCGGCCGCGTAGAATCGAGCCGATGGCCCAGACCGGCATCGCCGATCGCGCCGCGCGCAACGGGCACGCCGCCGACGAGGGCGGCGCCGGGCTGGCGGGACGCCTGCTGGGCGGTCTCGCGCGCCAGGTCCAGCAGCGGATCCCCGCCGCCGACCTGGACGAGCGCGACCCCGACTACATCCGCGAGAGCCTGCCCCGCCAGTGGCTGCTGGCGTCGCTGTGGTTCCGGGGCGAGGTACGCGGGCTGGGGAACATCCCCGAGTCCGGGCCGGTGCTGCTGGTGGGCAACCACTCGGGCGGCAACATGACGCCGGACACGATCGTGTTCACGCTGGCGTTCTACACCTACTTCGGGGTGGAGCGGCCCTTCTACCAGCTGGCGCACAACCTGGTGGTGTCGTTCCCGCAGCTGTCGTTCCTGCGCAAGTTCGGAACGGTGGCGGCCTCGCCGGAGAACTCGGCCAAGGCGCTTCAGGCGGGCGCCGCCCTGCTCGTCTACCCGGGCGGCGACCGGCGCTCGCTGGCCCGCGGCCTGGGCCTGGACCGGCTGTTCCGGCTGAAGGTGCTGCCGATCTCGCTGGCGCTGCCCTGGGGTATCAACGTGGGCGACTTCCTCGGCCACATCCCGCTGCCCGCGAAGATCACGGTGGAGGCGCTGCCGCCCATCGACCTGCGGGAGGAGTTCGGACAGCAGCCGGACCTCGACGAGGTCTACGACCACGTGATGCGGCTCATGCAGGACACGCTGGACGCGCTCGCCGCCGAGCGCCGGCTGCCGGTGCTGGGATGAGGGTCGGCGCGGCGATCGAGATCTCCGCCCCGCCCGAGGCGGTCTGGGAGCAGATCTCCAATCCCGAGCGCTACCTACACTTCTTCTCGGGGCTCACCCGCTGGGAGGTGGTGGGCGACCAGGCCCGCGGCCTCGGCGCCCGCTACCGGATGCTGATCCGGGTGGGGTCGGCCGAGGTGGGCGGTCTGATCGAGCTGATCGAGTTCGACGAGTGCCGCGAGCTGGCCTGGACGTCGGTCACCGGCCTCGACCAGCGGGGGCGTTGGCGGCTACGCGCCCGCCCGAGCCACCGTACGCACGTGGAGCTGCGCCTCTCCTACGGCGTGGCCGGCGCCGGCCTGTTCGGCTGGCTGGCCGAGCGCGTCGCCGCCCCCACCGTCCGCGAGCACCTCAAGCGCACGGTCCAGCAGCTCAAGCGCCAGGTCGAGCAGGAGCAGTCCCGCCGCCGCACCGCCGCCCGCCGCGCCGCCCGGGCCGGCGCGGCCTGAGCGCCCGGCCGCGGTCACGCCTGAGCGTTCAAGCGTTGAACGGGGGATAGGCCACTCGGCCCCTTTGCCTGCGTCTGCGCTCCAGGTACGTTGGGTCGGCGACCAATGGCCTCCTCCCGACCTCAATCCTCAGCGTCTCAAACGTCCTTGACAGGGCAAGCGTCGGCTGGGACGCTCGCCTTTCGGCCGAGGCAGGGTAAATCCCGAGAGGAATCGCGGAATGCGCACGTCCACGGCGCGTGATTCTGCCAGCCCGCTCGTGCGGGCTGCGGCAGCGCAGGGCCTGCTCTCCGCCCCTACTCCGGACCGGCTCCGCGAGGCCGATCGGCCCGATTCTCCGCCCCCGCGGGGCGCGAAATCGTCCCGCACCTCCAGGCGTTATCAGCGCCGTGCCCTCATCGCCGACATCGCCATGCTGGCGGTCGCGACCGGGCTGGTCGTGGTCATCTCGCCGACCGTCTCGCCGAGCGGCGACGTCCCGAACGAGCCGCTGGTGTGGTCGATCACTTTCTCGGCGCTCGTGGCGCTGCTCTTCGGGCTCAACGGAATGTACAAGCCGCCGCTGCGGCCGGACACGCTCGACGTCCTGCGGGCGGTCCTGGCCCAGACCGCCCTCGCGGCGACGCTGACCATCGTCGCGCGCGTGATCCTCACCAACCAGGCGTACGTCTCGGCCGAGACAGCGCGTCACTGGCTCCCGGCGGTGGTGCTCCTGGCGGCTGGGCGAACCGCGCTGCTGTGGCTGGAGTCGCACGCCCGGGCGCGGGGAGACGGCGACCGGGCCACGCTGGTCGTCGGGGCCGGGATCGTCGGGCGCCGGGTGGCCCGGCGCCTGATCGAGGAGCCCGAGCTCGGCCTCCGTCCCGTCGCCTTCCTGGACGACGACCCGCGCGAGGGTGACTCCGTGACTGCCGCGATCCCGGTGCGACCGCTCTCGGACGATCTCGAGGATCTCGTGTCGCGCCACCGCATCTCTCACGTCATCGTCGCGTTCTCTACAGCAGGACATGATGAGCTGCTTCGCGTCAGCCGCCGCTGCTGGGAGCTGGGCCTCTCGCTCTCGGTCGTGCCCCGGCTGTTCGAGATCGAGGGCGGGCGCGTGAGCACCGAGCACCTGGGTGGGCTCCCCCTGGTCGAGCTCCAGCCGTCGGACCCGCGGGGCTGGCAGTTCCGCGTCAAGTACGCGATCGACCGGGTGGTCTCCGCCATCGCGCTCGTCGTCCTCGCTCCGCTGTTCGCCGGGGCCGCGCTGGCGGTGCTCCTCTCGATCGGACGTCCCGTCCTCTTCCGCCAGCGCCGGGTGGGAATCGACGGCCGGGAGTTCGACATGCTCAAGTTCCGCACGCTGGAGACGAGCGCGGAAGCCGGCGAAGCCGACGCCGAGTGGGCCGCCAGCCAGCTCGGCGGCCGGCCGATCGCCGGGTACGTCCCCATGGAGGGCCGGATCACGCGCGCCGGGCGGTTCCTGCGCCGCTCCGCCATCGACGAGCTACCGCAGCTGTGGAACG
>VAXS01000113.1 GCA_005883255.1 Actinomycetota bacterium
CTCGAGATACGAGCCGATGAACGCGCGCCGACCCGCGCGTCGGCGCAGCCGCCGAGGGGCCTCTGAAGCGAGATTGGGATCTGAATCAGTGGGAAGGGCCACCGGGCACATCGACAGTCGCGACTCTACCCGGGGTTTCGGCTGGCAAGCGCTCGTCCCTGCCAAGGAACGACCCAGAGATGGACGCGGCCGAGACGTCTTCTGACTCCGCTCCCTGCAGCGCCGCCTGCGTGGGCGCCAGGCGCCAAGCGGCCGCCACCACCAGCGCGAACGCCGCGGCGTGGAGCGCCTGGAGCGGCGGGCTGCCGCCCAGCCGGTCGCCGAGCACCGCGACGCCGCCCAGGATCGCGACCACGTTGGTGGCCGCGGTCATCAGCGCGATGACCGGTACGGCGCGGCCCGTCTGGAGCGCCCGCTGGAAGCAGAAGAACGCCGCCACGGTGGCCAGCGCCGCGGCGGCCAGCCAGGGCGAGCGCAGGACGGCTCCCGCCCCGTGGTGGTGCGCGATCGCCGTCAGCGCCTTGACCGCCATGTCCCCCGCGCCGTAGAGCACGCCGCCCGCGGCGCCCAGCGCCCCGGCGCCCGCCCGGGGCGCCGTCGCGGCCAGCGCGGCGGCGAGCACGCCGGCGGCCCCCAGCGCAGCGGCGAGCGCCGGGGCGTTCACGACGGCGCCCCGGTCGGGGCCGAGGCCCGCGGACAGCAGGGCGAGGGCCACCCCCAGGAGGACGACGGCTCGGCGCTCGCCGCGATCGAGGCGGTGGCCGAGACCGAGGGTGGCCAGGGGGACGGCGAGCACCAGTCCGCCGGTGACGAACGCCTGGACCAGCGACAGCGGAGCGTGCGAGAGGGCGTCGACGTGCAGCGCCCACCCGCCCAGGCCCAGCGCCAGGCCCGCCAGCCACACCCGCGAGGCCAGCAGCCCGCGCAGGGTGGCGATGGGGCGCCGCGGCGTGACCGCCGGCGCGTCCGCCGCCCCGGCGTGCTGGAGCAGGAAGCCGGCGTTCAGCGCCAGCGAGGCGGCCAGCGCCAGTCCCAGGCCGAGCATCAGGCGCCCGCTCACGCCGGCACCGCCCTGATCCGGGCCGGCCGATGGCGCGGCCGATGCCCGGTCACCGAACCCGCCCGGAAGCGCAGGTCGGCGTAGCGCAGCATGTGCGGGATCTGGTCGCGCCACAGGCGCCAGGCGTGGTGCCCCGGGTAGAGCGCGAAGCGCACGTGGCCGCCCACCGCCTGAAGCTCCTGGCCAAACTCCGCGACCCGAAACCGGCCCGGGTCGCTGGTTCCGGTGTACAGGAAGGCCTGCAGCGGCTGACGGCGCAGCGCCCTGGCCATCCCCCACGCGTAGAACGCGGGGCTGTTGCCCGCCAGCTGCGCCACCGTGGCGTGCTTGAAGGGTCCCGTCGCCCTCTGGCGGAAGTAGCCGGACCAGCTCTCGACGGTCCCGAACGTCCGCAGGTGGTGCAGCGCCAGGTTCATGGCCGCGTACCCGCCCTCCGAGTTGCCGGCGATCGCCCGGTGAGCGCGGTCGGGGATCGTGGGCCAGGTGGCGTCCACGGTGTGCACCACGTCGAGCACGTAGTCCTCGAAGCGTCCCTTGGGGGTGTTGGCCCACTCGGTGTCGTCGCGGAACGTGTCGCCGTGTCGCCCGCTGGGCATCACCACCAGCATCGGCCCGATGGCGTGGGCGGCGATCAGCCGGTCGAGCGCGACTCCGAGGTCGCCGGCATTCAGGAACAGCGCGGGGAATCCCGGGGAGCCGTGCAGGAGGTAGAGGACCGGGAAGCGTTTACCGGCGGCTGAGAGGCGGTCGTAGCCTGGCGGCAGGTAGATGATGTACTCCTGCCGCTTGCGCAACGCCGGCGAATACGCCCACTCGGTCACCGCGCGCCCGCCCACCACGCCCTGGGGGTCGCGCGGCGGCGCGAACCCGCGATAGGTGTAGTAGTGGCTGGCATAGGACTCGACGCCCCACCCGCCCAGCGCCAGCCACGCCAGCGCCAGCGCCACCAGCGGCGCGCGGCGCCTCATGTCCTGGCCCGCCTGGGCCGCGGCGCGCTGGGGGTCGCCGTCACCGTCGTCGCGACCGCCGCCGGCGTCGGCTGGCTGTACCTGCTGTTCCAGTGGGGCGCCCTGGACGCGGGGCCGCACGTCAGCGGCGCCCTGCCGCTCCAGCAGCTGGCGGGGAACGAGGCCCAGCCGCTCCTGCGCGTGGCGGTGGCCTGGCTGCCGGCGGGCGTGGCGGCGGGAGCGGCGCTCACCGCGCTCACGCGCATGGGCTGGGTGGCGCGGGCGGCGGTGGTGGCGCTGGTCTCCTGGCCGGTGCTGTTCGCCAGCGGCGCGATCTCCGACGCGATCGCGCTCAACGAGCGCCTGGACCAGCACCTCGGTCCCCAGCTGCGCAGCTCCGGCACGTGGGTGGCCGTGGGCCTGATGGTCATCGGCTCGCTCCTGACCGCGCGAGCGGACGCCGCGCGGGGGCGGGCGCGGGCAGCCACCTGGCGCTGAGCGGCCGGCTGCGCGGAGGGCGGAGGTAGGCCTCGGCCTGCAGCACCCGCAGGGCGGCCAGCGGCAGGTGCGTGCGCCGGCCGTAGATCAGGTACCGCGGTCGCCAGCTCGGGAAGAACTTCTCGTTGAAGCGCACCAGGCGCTCGAGCTGGAAGCGCCCGCGGACCGCTCCCAAGCAGGCCCGCAGCAGCCGCTGGCGGCGGTTGAGGGCGGCGGTCGCGGCCATGATGTGCGCGAAGCCGGCGAAGTTGAGGCTCACCTCATCGCAGTTCCGCGCCCGCGCGTGCTCCAGCGCCGCCACCACCATCGCCTCGTTGAGTCCGTTGGGCTCGTCGTCGAGGCGGCGCATGCAGTCCAGGGAGAGCCCGCGGCCGTACTCGACGAAGCGCAGGAAGGCCCTCAGACGGCCGGCGGGATTGCGGGCCAGGACGTAGATTCCGCCCACGTCGCCGCCGGCGCCCCACAGGCGCCCGAGCGTCATCGCCCACCCCTGGATGCGCGGGCGGCTGGCGCGCCAGGCCCGCTCCAGGGCGTCCAGCTCGTCCACCGTCGCCGGGTCGAGCTCCGGGTCCGACACCACCTCGACCGTCCAGCCGTGGCGGGCGACGCGGTTGACCGACTGGCGGACCTTGCGGATGGGCCGGCCCTCGAGCGAGAAGCGGCGGGGGTCCACGACCGCCTCGTTGCCGATGTGGATCGTCCGCAGCCCGATCCGCTCGTACTCGGCCAGGTGGGCGGCGGAGGCCGCGGTCACCACGACGTCCCAGCCCCGGCGCACGGCCAGCCGCTGGAAGTCGGCCAGGATCGGCGCCGCGCTGCCGGGTGGGCCGATCGGGTCGCCGGACACCACGGCGGTGTCCCGCAGGGTCCGGTAGGCCAGGACCCCGCCGTGGGCGAAGTGGTAGGCCTTGTCCTCGCGCAGCGCGAACGGCGCCAACGAGTCGTTGCCGTGCCCGGCCACCAGGCGCGCCGCCGCCGCGTGGTCCGAGGGCGAGTGGCCGTCGTCGGCCGGTGCGGGCCGCAGGAGCTGGTAGACGAAGAGCGCCCCGGCGCCCAGGCCCACCAGGGCCAGGGCGTCGAGGCCCAGGCCGAGCGGCGTGGCCGGGTTTCGCGCGGCCGACTGCAGCCGCCCCGCCGCCTCGGCGGCCAGCGCCGCGCCGAGGCCCGAGGCGCGGCTCGTGAGCAGCGTGGCCGCGGTGGCCACCACGTAGGCGGTCGCGACCGTGCCCAGGGCCACGCTGCCGGCCAGGAGGCCGGGCCGCGCGTCGGATCCCCGCGGGAACGCCCGCCGCGTGGCCAGCAGCAGGCCGGCGAGCCCCACCGCCGCCACCGTGGGGGCGTCGGACAGGTCGCGCGAGAGCCGCACGATCGCCACCGTGCACAGCACCCCGATCGTGGCCTCGGCCGCCCGGCGCTTGCCCTGCACCAGGCCGCGCGCCAGTACCAGCAGCCCGCCGCCGGCGGCGATCGCCAGAAGCCGGGTGAAGCAGACCGAGCGCACGGGGGCGTTGAGCGACATCTGCCCGTGCCAGGGGTCCACGCGCGCCAGCGCGCCCAGCAGCGTCAGCGCCCCGGGGAGGGCGACGACCGCCGCGACGCCCGTGCGCCACGCCCGTGCGAAAGCCGACCGTCGTCGGGCCGCGCGGTCCATGGCCGGGAGGGTGCGCTCGAAACCTTTTCCCAGCCCAATCCCAGGATTGAGCCTGATCGCGGAATTGTTGAGTTCAAGTTAGGGGCGCGGTCCAGGCCGCCGCCACCGCACCACCGGGCGGCCGCGCGCGTCATGTCAGAGGTGCGCTCCCACCGTCCGGTCCTGCTGCTCGCCACCGGCCTGGCGATGCTCGGGCTGGTCGGCACGGCCGGCGGGTCCCCTGCGCGCGGTCAGGTCGTGACCCGCACCCTGTGGTCGGCGGCGCTGGGGCGGCGCGAGCGCGTGGTCGTATACCTGCCGCCCGGCTACTCCGGAGCGCGGGCCGCGCGGTACCCGCTGGTCATCCTCCTGCACGGCGTGCCCGGCCGCCCGGAGGACTTCGTGACCCACGGCGTGGTGGCGCGCATCGATGCGCTGATGGCAGCCGGGCGCATCCCGCCGTTCGTGGCCGCGATGCCCGCCGGCGGGGACCGGCCCACCGACGACAACGAGTGGGCGGACTCCGACCTGCGCCCCAGCGAGCGCTGGGAGACCTACGTGGCCCGCGACGTGGTCGGGTTCCTGCAGTCCCACTACCGGGTCCGGCGCGACGCGGCGGGGCGGGCGATCGCGGGCGAGTCGATGGGCGGCTTCGGGGCGATGAATCTGGCGCTCCACCACCGCAACGAGTTCGGCGCCGTGGCCAGCTGGTCGGGCTACTTCAACGCCAACACGCCCAGCGTGCACAACCCCTCCTCTCCCGCCGGCCGCGGCTACTCGCCCCAGCACTACGTCAGCCGGCTGCGGCCGTCGCTCGCCGCCTGGCACCCGGCCATCGACTTCTACGTGGGCGGGAACGACCGCTTCGCCGCCGAGAACGCGACCTTCGATCGCACGCTGACGGCGCTGCACGTGCCGCACGGCTTTCGGATCGTGCCGGGCGCCGGCCACGGCTGGGCGCTGTGGACGTCGCAGCTGAACCGGGAGCTGGGGTTCCTGGAGAGCGCGCTGGCGGGGACGCCGGGCGGGCAGGCCGCGCCGGGCGGCGGCACGGCGGCCGGCTAGCGGCCGCTGAACTCGGGCTGGCGCTTCTCGGCCAGGGCGCGCGCGCCCTCGGAGTAGTCCTGGCTGCGTGCGCACAGCTCCTGGACGGTGACCTCCTGCTCCAGCGTGGCGGCCAGCGCCGGCTTGGCCGCCGCGTCCATCACCCGCTTGGCGTGGCCGATCGCGATCGGGGCGCACATGATCAGCTCCTTCGCCCGGCCCAGCCCGACCACCGCCGGCAGCCGGGATGAGCCGCCCACGTCGGGGATCAGGCCCACGCGAGTCTCCGGAAGCCCCAGCATCGCGTCCTCGGCCGCCACCCGCAGGTCGCAGGCCAGCGCCAGCTCCAGCGCGCCGCCGATGCAGGCGCCGTGCACCTGGCATACCGTGGGCTTGGCCATCTCCTCGCACAGGTTCCAGGTCTCGAGGATCTCGCGGCGGAAGGCGCGGAGGTTCTCGGGCGCCTGGGAGAGGCCGACCAGGTCGGAGAAGTCCATCCCCGAGGAGAACATCGGCCCCTCGCCCCGGATCACCACGCAGCGCACCTCCGGGTCGTTGGCCGCGGCCTTGAGCGCGACGCCCAGCGCCTGGACCAGCTCGCCGTTCAACGCGTTGCGCTTCTCGGGGCGGTCGAGGACGACGTGGCGAACCGGGCCGCGATCCTCGGTCTGCACGATGGGCATGTCGCGGAGCCTACTCGGCTAGGCTGCCCGGCCGATGGCGGAGATCGGGAAGGTGGGCGTCGTGGGCTGCGGCCTCATGGGCCACGGCATCGCGCAGGTGGCGGCGGAGGCGGGCTACGAGGTCGCGGTGCGCGAGGTGGACGACGCCACGCTCCAGAAGGGGCTGGGGAAGATCGAGAAGCAGCTGGCCCGGGCGGTGGAGAAGGGGCGGGCCGAGCAGGCCGACGCCGACGCGGTGCGCGCGCGCATCCGTGGCTCCACCGACTACGCCGACCTGGCCGAGTGCGACCTGGTGATCGAGGCGATCACCGAGGACCTCCAGCTCAAGCTCGACATGTGGCGCGAGGTCGATGGGATCGTCAAGTCCGAGGCGCACTTCGCCACCAACACCTCCTCGCTGCCGGTGGTGGACCAGGCGGTGGCCGAGTTCACGGGCTCCCTGGGCAAGCTCGCCGTCCCAACCCGCGACACCGCCGGGTTCGTCGTCAACCGGCTGCTCGTCCCCTTCCTGCTGGACGGCATGCGGGCCTACGAGGAGGGCGTGGGCTCGATCGCCGAGATCGACGAGGCCATGAAGGCGGGCGCCGGCCACCCGATGGGGCCGCTGACGCTGTCGGACTTCGTCGGCCTGGACACGCTGGGCTCGATCTGCGACGTGATGTTCGAGGAGTTCCGGGAGAAGCGCTTCGCGCAGCCGCCGATCCTGCGCAAGATGCTGGCCGCGGGGTGGTACGGCCGCAAGAGCGGGATGGGCTTCTACGACTACTCCGGCGACGCGCCGGTCGAGAACCCCGGCGTCGCGCGTTCCTAGTCGGACCGGCCCGGCGCCGCCCGGCGGGGTAGTCTGCGCGGCGATGGCGACCGTGGGAGGAACGTCGGGCGCGCGCAGCGTCGGGTTCCTGCGTCCCGAGCCCGACCGGCTCCAGCTGGTGGCCGCCGGAGCCATCCCCCTCACGATCGCGCTCCTGATGGTCAACGTCCGCTTCGACGGCGTGTGGGGCCGCGGCGTCCTGCTGGTCCTGACGCTGCTCGCCGCCGTCGTGGTGTTCGGGCCCGGGATGGCGGCCGAGCGCGAGGACGAGCATCCCGCGCCCGCCCAGACCGCGCTGCTGGTCGCCGGCCTGGCGCTGGTGGCGGTGGTGCTGTTCCGGCTGGCCCAGGTCTTCGGAGTCGACCACCCGCTGCGGGCCTCGGGCACGCTGTTCTGGACGACGGTGCTGTTCGCGGGGATCGCGGCGGTGCCCGCCTGGGGCCCGCGCAACTCGCCGGTGTGCGCGCTGATCGAGGTCGCCGCCGGCGGCGTGTCGCTGCTCGCCTTCGTCGACTGGGTGTTCGATCCGCACGGGCCCACGACGTCGCGCTGGATCCTGCTGCTGCTGATCGTCATCTACGCGGCCGCGTACTCGCGCGTGCGCGCCGAGCGGCCCCGCCACGGCGTGCAGATCGTCAACGCCGCGGGCCTCGCGGCGCTGGTGCTGATCCTCTCCTTCGCGGGCGCGTTCCTGCCCTTCGGAAGCGGCGGGAGGTCCAGCACCTGGTGGGAGCTGGTCGTCCTCGCCGCCGGGCTCGGCCTGCTGGCCTACGCCGTGCTGGAACGCGAGCGCGGCCCCGGCTACCTGTCGTTCGCCGTGCTGGTGGCGTTCGCCGTGGAGGCGGGAGTGCGCAGCCCGTCCGGCGCCTCGCTGGTGGGCTGGCCGCTCCTGCTGCTGATCGTGGGCGGCGGGGTGCTCGCGCTCGGACTCCGACCCTGGGCCGCCACGCGCCGACCGGTCGCCGTCCGGCCGCCCGAGCCGCCGCCGCCTCCGGTCACCCCGCCGCGCGCGGCACCGGACGAGGGGGAGACCCGCCCGCTCCCGCCCACCGGCGAGTCGCCCACCGAGCCGCAGCCGCCAGTCGGCTAGCGCCGGGCGCTCATAGACTCCGGCGGCCATGAGCGATCTGGCCTCTGCTCTAGAGCGCGCGCTGGCCGGCGGTCCCGAGCGCCATCGCGAGAAGGCGGCCCGGCAGGGGAAGCTGCCGGTCCGCGAGCGGGTGGCCCGGCTGCTGGACGAGGGCTCGTTCGCCGAAGAGGCGCTGCTGGCCAGCTGGGACCAGGACGGGCTGGGCGCCGACGGCGTGGTCACCGGTCTGGGGACGGTGGACGGCCGGCCGGTGGCGGTGATGGCCAACGACCCCACGGTCAAGGCGGGCTCCTGGGGACCCAGGACCGTCGAGAAGATCATCCGCATCCAGGAGCGGGCGATGGTCGAGCGGGTGCCGATGGTCTACCTGGTGGACTCGGCCGGCGCCCGGATCACGGAGCAGGTCCAGATGTTCCCGGGGCGCCGCGGCGCCGGGCGCATCTTCTACACCCAGGTGAGGCTCTCGGGCGTCGTCCCGCAGGTGTGCGTGCTGTTCGGGCCCAGCGCCGCCGGCGGCGCCTACATCCCCGCCTTCTGCGACGTGGTGATCATGCGCGACGGCAACGCCTCGATGTACCTGGGCTCGCCCCGGATGGCCGAGATGGTGATCGGCGAGAAGGTCACGCTGGAGGAGATGGGCGGGGCGCGGATGCACACCGGCGTCTCCGGCGTCGGGCATCTGCTGGTGAAGACCGACGAGGAGGGCATCGACGCCGCCCGCCGCTACCTGAGCTACTTCCCCAGCCACTGGGAGTGGCAGCCACCGCTGGCCAAGCCCCGGGAGCCCGCCTCGGACAGGCCCATCGCCGAGATCGTCCCCGCCGACGAGAACAAGCCCTTCGACATGCGCCTCCTGCTCGACGCCGTGCTCGACGCGGACTCGTTCTTCGAGGTCCACGCGCGCTGGGCCAAGGAGCTGATCGTCGGGTACGGCCGGCTCAACGGTCGCCCGCTGGGGATCGTGGCCAACCAGCCCCAGGTCAAGGGGGGCGTACTGTTCGTGGACTCGGCGGACAAGGCGGCCCGCTTCATCCAGACCTGCAACGCCTTCGGCCTCCCGTTGCTGTTCCTGGCCGACGTGCCGGGGTTCATGATCGGCACGGCGGTGGAGCGCCAGGGCATCATCCGTCACGGCGCGAAGATGATCAGCGCCGTCTCGGAGGCGACCGTTCCCAAGGTCTCCGTGATCGTGCGCAAGGCCTACGGGGCGGGGCTCTACGCGATGGCCGGGCCGGCGTACGACCCCGACTGCTGCCTGGCTCTGCCCACGGCCTCGATCGCGGTCATGGGCCCCGAGGCGGCCATCAATGCGGTCTTCTACAACCAGCTCCAGGCCATCGACGACGCCGAGGAGCGGGCGCGGCGCACGGACCAGCTGCGCCGCGAGTACGCGGCCGACATCGACATCCTGCACCTGGCCTCCGAGCTGGTGGTCGACGCCGTTGTTCAGCCCCAGGATCTCCGCGCGGAGCTGGTCCGGCGCTTCGCGATCTACGCCGGCAAGCGCCGCGACTGGCCCGACAGGCGCAACCCGATCACGCCGGCCTGAAGCATCAACTTTTCACAAAGCGGGGCGCGTCGGAGGTAGCGTCGGACGGACACCGCTTCTACGGAAGGAGATCGCATGGCCCAGCAAGATGTAGAGAACACGCGGGCCGCATACGAGGCGTTCGGGCGCGGCGACGTGATGGCCGCCATCGAGGCCTTCGCCGACGACGTCGAATGGTGGACGTCGGAGTCGCTCCCCAACGGCGGCCTGATCCGGGGCAAGGACAACGTGCTCGATGCGTGGTCGCAGATCCCCAACTACGCGACCGAGTTCGCCGTCCACCCCGACCAGATCGTCGAGTGCGGGGACATGGTCGTGGTCCGGGGCCACCAGCACATGAAGACGAAGGACACGGGCGAGTCCTACGAGGGGCCGTTCGTGCAGATCCTCGAGATGCGCGATGGGAAGGTCCAGCGCGCCGAGTTCTTCGAGGACAGCGGCAAGGTCCTGGAGGCCCTGGCCGGCCAGAACATCGAGCTCGGCGTCGCCTGACGCCGCCCGGGTGAGAGCGGCGGCGCCGGCCCGGGGCGTCACCATGTGACGGGTGCCGCTCGCCCTCCTCTCGATTCCCCGGAACCTCGGGTACGTCGCGCTGGCCGCCCTGGTGGGCACCGAGGCCAGCGGCGTGCCCGTGCCCGGCGAGACCGCGCTGATCACCGCGTCGGTCCTGTCCTCGGACGGGAAGCTGGCCATCGAGGCGGTGATCGCGATCGCCGCGGCGTCGGCCATCGTCGGGGACAACATCGGCTACCTGCTGGGCGCCCGCTTCGGCCGGCGGTTGCTCACCCGCCCGGGGCGGACCTACGAGCACCGGGTGCGCGCGCTGCGCCGCGGCGATGAGCTGTTCGCCCGCCATGGCGCCAAGGCGGTGTTCTTCGGACGCTGGATCGCCGGCCTGCGGGTGTGGGCGGCCTGGCTGGCCGGCATGACCAGCATGCGCTGGCCCACGTTCCTGGTCTGGAACGCGCTGGGCGGCATCGCCTGGGCGCTCTGGTTCGGCCTGCTGGGCTACTTCGGCGGGGCGGCCGCCGCCCACGTGGTCGAGCGGGTGGGCATCGGAGCGGGGATCGCCGTCGTCTCGGGCGCGCTGATGCTCTACGTGGGGATTCGCTGGCGGCTGCGCCGGCGGGCCCGGCGCTAGGCGCGCGCGAATCGGGTATACCTCCCGCGGACGATCCCGGGCAGGGGAGGCAGGAGAATGACGCACGCTGTTCGTCGGGTGGGAGGCCTCGCGGTGGCCAGCCTCGTCGCGCTCTGGCTGCTGGTCGGGATGGCGGCGGCGCAGCCGGGCAAGCCCAAGCCCCCCCGGCACTCCCCGCCGCCGGCTGCGCCCACCGCGGGCACGGCCGGGAGCTTTTCCTACGGCGAGCTGCGCGGCGACACGGTGGGCGCCTCGGGCTGCGGCGACAACGTCGCGGCCGAGCCGGCCATCCACGTCTCGCCCGCCTCCGACGTGTTCCTCAGCTCCGAGCGCGGCCTCAGCGGCGGCACCGACGTCTGGCGTGGCCTGGGCGCGACGGGGGGCTCCGGCGCCTCGGGCTGCGGCCTCGAGTACCGCGGGCAGCCCAACGCCGTCGCCGGCACGGGCGCGTCCGGCGGCGACACCGACCTGGCGATCGCCAGCGCCCCCAACGCGCTGGGCAACCTCAACGTGTACGTGGCCAGCCTCAACCTGGCCTCGGTGGCGGTCGCCCACTCGGGCGACCGCGGCGCCACCTTCGCCAACGTGCCGGTGGTGGGCGGGCTGCCCGGCGACGATCGCCCCTGGATCGCCGCCTACGGGGCGAGCACGTCGCTGCTCACCTTCCACGACATCGCCACGGACAACATCGACGTCCTGCGCTCGGACGACGGCGGCAGCACCTACGTGCAGCGCTCCCGGGTCATCGACGACACCGACTACAAGGCGCAGGCCAACGAGCTCGGAAACCTGGTGATCGACCGCCGCAATCCCACGGCGGGCGGGTTCTGGGCCTACCAGTCGTTCGTGGCGCCCTCGGATCTCAACGGCTCCGACTACAACGAGGCGTTCCTGGGCGTCTCCGACGACGGCGGCACCACCTGGTCGGTCAAGCCGATCCCCTGCAGCACCTCGGGCACCGGCCTCGACCACATCTTCCCCAACGTCTCGGTGGCTCCCGACGGCGAGCTCTGGTACGCGTGGTCCGACGACCGCAACGTGTTCACCGCCCACTCCTCCGACCACGGCGGCACGTGGACGTGCTCCGGGCCGGTGAGCACCTCCAGCGCGCAGGCGGTGATGCCCTGGCTGGTCGCCACCTCGGCCGGCGTCGACCTCGTCTACTACGGGTCGCCCACCGCGCCGGGCCCGCACTCCAGCCAGACGTTCTACGTCTACTTCGTCCAGGACCCGACGAGCACGCCCAGCGGCTGGGGCAGCCCCCAGCAGCTGATGCCCGTCCACCAGGGCGAGGTGTGCGAGGGCGGGTTCGGCTGCAACAGCGGGCGGCAGCTGTTCGACGACTTCGGCGTGGACACCGACCCCGCCGGCTGGGCGCACATCGCCTTCTCGCACGACGCCCCGAACCTGGGCGGCTCCGGCTCCTACACCGGCTACGCCGTGCAGACCGGGGGCACCCAGGTCGGCGCGCCCAACTGATCCGCCCGGGTTTCGCCGCGTAGAATCGGCGCTCCGTGAGCGACCTGGCCACCGCCGCGCGCGGCGACCTGCTGTGGGAGCCGTCGCAGGAGGTCGTGGAGCGCGCCACCTTGACCCGCTACCTCCGCTGGCTGGAGTCCGAGCGGGGCCTGCGCTTCGACGACTACCAGGCGCTGTGGCGGTGGTCGATCGACGACCTCGAGGCGTTCTGGGCCACGATCTGGCACTTCTGCCAGGTGCGGGCCGCCGCCCCCTACGAGCGCGTGCTCGAGCGCCGGGAGATGCCCGGCGCCCAGTGGTTCTCGGGGGCCGCGCTCAACTACGCCGAGAACGTGTTCGCCGCCGCCCGCGGCGACGAGCCGGCGATCCTGGCGCGCTCGGAGAGCCGGCCGGACCTTCAGCTGTCCTGGGCGGAGCTGCGCGAGCAGGTGGCGCGGGCCGCCGGCGGTCTGCGCGAGCTGGGGGTCGGGCGGGGCGATCGCGTCGTCGCCTACCTGCCGAACGTCCCCGAGACCGTGGTGGCGTTCCTGGCCACCGCCAGCCTGGGCGCGGTGTGGTCCAGCGCCGCGCCGGAGTTCGGCGCCCGCAGCGTCATCGACCGCTTCGGGCAGATCGAGCCCACCGTGCTGCTGGCCGTCGACGGCTATCGCTACGGCGGGCGCGATCACGACCGCCGCGAGACCGTGGCCGCCCTGCGGGAGGCGATGCCCGGGCTGCGGGCCACGGTGGTCCTCCCGTACCTCCAGGACGATCCGGCGGTCGACGACGCGCTGACCTGGGACCAGATGCTGGCGGCGGGAGACGGCGCGTTGGCCTTCGAGGCCGTGCCGTTCGACCACCCGCTGTGGGTGCTCTACTCGTCCGGGACCACCGGCCTGCCCAAGGCGATCGTCCAGGGGCAGGGTGGCATCCTGCTCGAGCAGCTCAAGAAGGGCCACCTGCATCTCGACCTGCACCCGGGCGACCGGATGTTCTGGTTCACCACCACCGGCTGGATGATGTGGAACTTCCTGGTCGGTTGCCTGCTGCCGGGCGCCACGATCCTGCTCTACGACGGCGACCCCGCGCACCCCGATCTCGACGTGCTCTGGGACTACGCCCAGGACTCGGGGATGACGTGCTTCGGCACCAGCGCGAGCTACATCGCCAGCTGCCTCAAGGCCGGGCGCTCGCCCCGGCGCACCCACGACCTCTCGGCGCTGTGCAGCGTGGGCTCCACGGGCTCGCCGCTGGCGCCGGAGGGCTTCCAGTGGGTCTACGACGAGGTGAAGCCCGACGCCTGGCTGTTCTCCACCAGCGGCGGCACCGACGTGTGCACCGCCTTCGTGGGCGGGGTCCCGACGCTGCCGGTGTACCGGGGCGAGCTGCAGGGGCGGGCGTTGGGCGCGGCGGTGAAGGCGTTCGACGAGGAGGGCCGCGAGGTGGTCGACCGGGTGGGCGAGCTGGTGATCACCGAGCCGATGCCCTCGATGCCGCTGTTCTTCTGGGACGACCCGGGTGGGGAGCGCTACCGCGAGAGCTACTTCGACGTCTACCCGGGCGTGTGGCGGCACGGCGACTGGATCGAGATCACCTCGCGCGGCACCGCCGTCATCTACGGCCGCTCGGACTCGACCATCAACCGCCAGGGCGTCCGGATGGGGACCAGCGAGATCTACCGCGCGGTGCTGGCGGAGCCGGAGCTGGTGGACGCGCTGGTATTGGACGTGCCCCGCCCCGGCACCGAGGGATGGATGCCACTGTTCGTGGTGCTGGACGAGGGCGCCGAGCTCGACGACGGGCTGCGCGACCGGATCCGCCGGCGGATCCGCGCGGACGTGTCGCCCCGGCACGTGCCCAACGAGATCTACGCGGTGGCCGAGATCCCCCGCACCCTGTCCGGCAAGGTGCTGGAGGTGCCGGTGAAGAAGATCCTCACCGGCACCCCGCCCGACCAGGCGGCCAGCCGCGACTCGCTGGCCAACCCGGCCGCGCTCGACTGGTTCGTGGAGCTGGCGCGGCGCCTCTAGCCGACCACGTCCGCGCCCAGGTCCTCGTCCAGGGCGGCGACCAGCGCCAGGCCCAGCTCCAGCGCCGCCCGCAGCGCGGCGGGGTCGAGCCGCTCCGGGAGGTCCGTGGACTGCCGGGCGCCGCGGGGCCAGGCCGGGTCCTCGCGGCAGCCCACGGCGATCGCCGGCCAGCCCGCCACCCGGGCCCGCCAGGCGGCGCCGGGCCCGCGACCGCGCCGGGGAGCCGCCTGGAGGTGGCGCTCCTCGGCCGCGACCTCACCCGCAAGGGCCACCAGCCGGGTGTGCAGGCGCAGCGGGACCAGCGGCCCGTCGCTCACCCACCAGCGCGGGGTGCCCCGAGCGCAGGCGCCGACTTGCAGGACGGCCGTCGCCTCCGGGCGCCAGCGGCCGCGGCGGGCGCGCACGAACTGGCGCATCCCCAGCGAGGGGCCGTCGCCCGCGCCGGCCAGCACCAGCTCCACAGCCAGGCGCCGCGGCGGCGCCAGGTCCAGCGCCCGGGCCAGCGCGATCGCCACCGCCGCCCCGCTGGCCGGCTCGGCGGCCCCGGGAACGGGCGACGAGAGCGCCACGTCCACGAACAGCGCGAGCGCCGCCAGCAGACCCAGCGTGGGCAGCAGCTGGAGGACGTCCAGCCCGGTCCCGCCGGCGCCGCCCAGGCGCGCGCCCGCGGCGGCCGCGACCAGGGCCAGCGCCAGCGCCAGCCAGGCCAGCGGACCCGGCAGCCGGCCCCCCGCGGCCCCCTGCGCGCGCGCCACCGCCCGGCGCACGCCCTCGCGGAAGACCAGCCCGGAGCGCGGCGCGTCGTAGTGGGCGCAGATCACCAGCCGCACGATCCGCTCGCGTCCCGAGGCCGTGGCCGCGGTGGGCGGCGACACCACGTTCTGGGTCGCGCGCTCCGGCGTGACGCGACGCACCAGGTGCACGAGGCCCAGGCCGTCGAGCGCCAGCGACAGCAGCGCGGCGCCGGCGACCGCCAGCCCGGCGGGGGCGCTGGCCACCGACACCAGGCTGGCGGCGACGCCCAGCGCGGCGTGCAGCGCGTGGACCAGCGGCCAGTGGGGACGGACCCAGTGAGTCTCAAAGCGCGCCTCGCGACCGGCGGCCGCCAGCACCTCGCCCAGCCAGCGCGCGGCCCGGCGCTCGGAGTCGGTCCCCGGGGCGCGCCCGGGAAAGCGCGCGAGGCCGGTGGCGATGTCGATGGGTTCCATCGCGGGCGGGGATCATTCCAAGAGCGGGGGCGGCGCCGGCCCCGTTACGCTCCCCCGCCATGGACGCCGCCGACCTCGCCTTCGCCGGCGTCGCCCGCCAGGCCGAGCTGGTGCGGGAGGGCGAGGTGACTCCGCGGGAGCTGGTCGAGCTGTGCCTGGAGCGGATCGCCCGGCTGGATCCGCAGCTCAACGCCTTTCGGATCGTGTACACGGAGCGGGCGCTGGCCGAGGCCGACCAGGCGTCCGCGCGCCGGCGCGCCGGCGGGGAGCGGCCGCTGCTGGGCGTGCCGGTGGCGATCAAGGACAACGTCGACGTGGCCGGCGACGTCACCACCCACGGGACCAACGCCTTCGGCCCGCCGGCCCGCGAGGACTCGGAGGTGGTCCGCCGCGTGCGCGCCGCCGGGGCGATCGTGATCGGACGGACGAAGGTGCCGCCGCTGTGCGCCTTGACCTGCACCGAGTCACCCACCTGGGGCGTGACCCGCAACCCCTGGGACCCGGCGCTCACGCCCGGGGGCTCCAGCGGCGGGTCGGCGGCGGCGGTGGCGGCGGGGCTGGTGCCCGCCGCGCTGGGCAGCGACGGCGCCGGCTCGATCCGCGCCCCCGCGGCCTACTGCGCGCTGTTCGGCCTCAAGCCGCAGCGCGGCCGGGTGCCGCTCAGCCCGCTCCCGGAGCACTGGCACGGCATGACGGCGGTGGGCTGGCTGGCCCGGAGCGTGCTGGACAGCGCGCTGCTCTACGACGCCACGCTGGGGCCGGGGCCCGCGGACCGCGACCGGCCGCAGCCGCCGGCTCGCCCGCTGGCGGAGGCGGCGCGCACCCCTCCCGGCCGTCTGCGCGTCGGCTGGTCGCTGGCGGTCCCGCCCGGGACCGTGGGCGTGCGCACCGCGGACGCGGTCCGGGCGGCGGTGCTGGACACGGTCGAGCTCCTGCGCGGCCTCGGCCACGAGGTGGCCGAGCGCGATCCCGACTACGGGCTGGCCTCGGTGTCCTCCACCACCCGCATCCTCCGCGGGATCCGCGACGAGGCGCTCACCCTGTCTCACCTCGACCGCCTGGACCGGCGCTTCCGCCAGCTCTCCGCGCTGAGCGGCCTGATCTCCGATGGGCTGCTGGCCCGCGCCCGGGCCGCCGAGCCCGCCAACACGGCGCGCATCAACCGCGTCTTCGCCGACTGCGATGTCCTGGCGATGCCCGTCTACCCGGAGCTGCCGTTCCCCGTCGGTCGGTGGGAGGGACGCAGCCTGGCCATCACCTTCGACGGCAACGCGCGCCTGATCGCCTACACCACGCCCTGGAACCAGACCGGTCAACCCGCCGCCTCGATGCCCGCGGGCTGGACGGAGGACGGCCTGCCCCGCTCCGTCCAGCTGGTGGCCCGGCCCGGGGACGAGGCCACGCTCCTGTCGCTGGCGGCCCAGCTCGAGGCCGAGCGGCCGTGGGCCGATCGCCGCCCGGCCGTTTCGTGACGGCCGCGGAGCCCGAGCTCGAGGAGCTGCTCGCCTTGGCCGAGAGCGCCGCGCGCGCGGCGGGCGCGGTGCTGCTCGACCGCTTCGGCGCCCCCGAGCGCGAGGTGCAGGCCAAGAGCTCGCCCACCGATCCGGTCTCCGAGGCCGACGTGGCCGCGGAGCGGACGCTGCGCCACCTCATCGGGCGCCACCGGCCGGGCGACGCCGTGCTGGGCGAGGAGGAGGGCCAGGAGGATGGGGGCGAGACCGGGCTGCGCTGGATCGTCGATCCGCTGGACGGGACCGTGAACTTCCTGTTCGGGATCCCCCAGTGGGGCGTGAGCGTGGCCTGCGAGGACTCGCACGGAACCCTGGTGGGGGCCGTCCACGACCCGCTGCGGGGCGAGACCTTCGCCGCCCGGCGCGACGGACCGGCCATGCTCGACGGCGAGCCGGTCGCCGGCTCGCGGCGCACGGACCTGGTCACCGCGCTGGTGGCCACGGGCTTCGCCTACGACGCGTCGGTGCGGGCCGCCCAGGGCCAGGTGGCCGCCCGCGTCCTGCCCCGCGTGCGCGACCTGCGGCGGCTGGGCAGCGCGGCGCTGGACCTGGCCTGGACCGCCTGCGGTCGCTACGACGCCTACTACGAGCGGGGGCTGAACCCGTGGGACCTGGCCGCGGGCGCGCTGATCTGCGCCCGGGCCGGGCTCGAGGTGCACCCGCTGCCCGCGTCGGGCGAGCTTCCGGGCGGCGTGGTGGCGGGGCCGCCGGCGCTCGCCGGGCCGCTGTTGGAGCTCGTGGGATGATGTGAGGGGCAAGAACGCCGGGCCGGCCACGTTAGGGACGACGACATGAGCGGACGGGATGGTCGCGGCCACGACCTGCGGGTGCATGCCCGCTCGCTGGCGCTGCTGTACGCGGTGGGCGGCCCCTTCGTGGTGCTCACGACCAGCCTGTACCGCCCGGCCGGCCGCGACGAGGCGGTGCTGTACGCCCTCGGGGGCGTGGCCTACCTGGCGGCGCTGCTCCTGCGCGTCGCCTCGCGCTGGATCCCCGGCTGGGCCTATCCGCTGCTGGTGGCCCTGGGCACGCTGCTGATCACGGTGGGCATCGACGCCTCGGGCGACGGCGCCAGCGCCTACGCGGCGCTCTACATCTGGGTCGCGGTCTACTCGTACTACTTCTTCCGCCGCTGGCAGGCGAACCTGGAGGTGGCGCTGGCGGGCCTGGCCTACGGGCTGGTCCTGTGGCTGGGACCGAGCTCCTCCGGCCCCGCGGCCCGCTGGGCGCTGACGATGGGCACGATCGCGGTGGCCGGCCGGCTGGTGTCCAGCCTGGTGGACCAGGTCCGGGCGCGCGCCGCCGAGGCTGCCGCCCGGGCCGAGGGCCTGCGCGAGGCCGAGCGGCGCACGCGGGCGATCATCGACACCGCGAACGACGGCTTCGTGGCCATGGACGAGCAGGGCCGGGTCGTGGCCTTCAGCCCGCGCGCCGAGCAGATCACCGGCTTCGCGGCGGCGGAGGTCTTGGGCCGGCCCCTGGCGGAGACGCTGCTTCCGGCGCGGCTGCACGCCGGCTTCCAGCACGAGCTCTCGGGCTTCCTGGACACCGGCCGAAGCTCGCTCGTCGACCGGCCGATCGAGTTCGTGGGAGTGCGCAAGGGAGGCGAGGAGTTCCCCGTCGAGCTCACGGTGGCGCCTCTGCGCGACGGCGAGCGCTGGGTGTTCAATGCGTTCGTGCGCGACATCTCGGAGCGCAAGCGCGCCGACCGGGCGATGCGCGAGCACACCGAGGACATCGCTCGGATCTCGGACGTGGCCCGCGACCTGTCCGGCGTGACCGACGCCCATGCCGCCCGCCCGGCGATCTGCAAGGCCGCGCGGGAGCTGGGGGCGGCCAAGGTGGCGATCCTGTTCGAGCCCGATCCCAAGGGCCAGGAGCTGATCTCGACGGCGATCGCGGGCGCCCAGATCGAGCAGCTCCACCTTCCGTTCACGGCGGCGCCCACGGGCGCCGGCACCGCGTTCTCCTCCGGACGGCCGCACTTCGTCACGGACACGATCGGGCACGGCGGCGTGGCGCAGCCGGTGCGCGATCAGCTGGGGGTGATCTCCGCGCTGTGGCAACCGGTCCTGCGCAACCAGGTCCCCATCGGGGTCCTGAGCCTGGGCTGGAGCGAGCGGGTGGAGGAGGTGAGCGAGCGCGTGCGGTCGCTGATGGCCCTGCTGGCGGCGGAGGCGGCGGTGGCGATCGAGCGCGCCGACCTGCTGGCCCGCCTGGAGGCGGTCGCCCGCACGGCCGACCTCACCGGCCTGGCCAACCGCCGGGCCTGGGACGAGCACCTCCCCCGCGAGCTGGCGCGCGCCCGCCGCGAGGAGCGCCCGCTGTGCGTGGCGATGCTCGACCTCGACCACTTCAAGGAGTACAACGACGAGCGCGGCCACCAGGCGGGCGACCGCCTGCTCAAGCAGGTGGCCTCCACCTGGCGCGAGATGCTCCGCCCCAGCGACCTGCTCGCCCGCTACGGGGGCGAGGAGTTCGGGCTGCTGCTTCCCCACTGCCCGCTGGAGCGGGGGCTGGACGTGGTCGAGCGCCTGCGCGGGCACACGATCGCCGGCCAGACCTCCTCGGCGGGCGTGGCCGCCTGGGACGGCGAGGAGCCCGCCGACTCGCTGGTGAGCCGCGCCGACGCCGCGCTGTACGAGGCCAAGAAGAGAGGCCGCGACCGCGCGGTCCCGGCGCCGCCGGCCTGAGCGGTCAGCGTGTCAGTGCGGCGGGTGGGATTCGAACCCACACGCCCTTGCGGGCAGCGGCTTTTGAGGCCGCCGAGTCTGCCATTCCTCCACCGCCGCGGGTGGCACTGACTATAGGGACGGGCTAGGCGGTCGCGGGACGGCGGGGGCCGCCGCCGCCCTCGTCGTCGAAGGTCATGCCCGGCTCGTAGTGCTGGCCGTCCGGGACCTCGACCTCGACGTTCCAGGCCTGCTGGAACCCGCGCATCGAGAACGCGATCAACAAGAGCTGCACGGGGATGATGATCAGCGTCACCAGCCCGACCACGCTCTCGTTGAGCGCGGGCGACGTGAATCCGCTCTTGTCGCGGTCGAACCACTCGGGCCCGGCGATGGCGGCGAAGATGCCGAGGATGATCGCCAGGGCGGCGGCGAGCGGGAGCACGCCCCGGTTCCAGCGCGCCACGTAGAACGCCATCACCAGGTAGACCAGCATGTAGGCGATCTGGATCGCCTGCATCCCCGCCAGCTTCGACCAGCCGCCCACGGTCACCACGAACACCAGGAACGCGCTCGCCAGGAGCAGCAGGATGACGACGGCCTTCGTCGCCTTCGAGGCCGCCTTCTCCCGATTCGGGCGCTCGATGTGGTACCCCTCCCTTACCTCCGCCTCAGGCATGGCGGCACTCAACATACAAGCTCGCTGCGTAGCGCGCAGCACTTCAGCGGGGCGGGCGTGGCGGAACTGGCAGACGCGCCGGCCTTAGGAGCCGGTGGGCCACCCGGCCCTTGGGGGTTCGAGTCCCTCCGCCCGCACTGTCCAGTCCACGCGCTGCGAGGGACTAAGGTTCAACCGTGGCGAAAGCCGCGGAACTGGGAAGGGAGGGCACCGCCGGGGAGGCCCAGCGGCTCGCCGCGGTCATCGAGAACAGCGACGACGCGATCATCACCAAGGATCGCGACGCGATCATCACCAGCTGGAACCCCGGCGCCGAGCGGATCTACGGCTACACCCCGGAGGAGGCGATCGGACAGTCGATCGGGATCCTGATCCCCTCCGACCGCGCCGGCGAGGAGCGCCGGATCCTCGATCGGATCCTGGCCGGCGAGCGCATGGACCACTATGAGACCGAGCGGGTGACCAAGGACGGTCGCACGATCAGCGTCTCCATCACCGTCTCGCCGCTCAAGGACGCCGAGGGCGCCATCGTCGGGGCCTCGGTCATCGCCCGCGACGTCACGGCCCGCCGGCGCCTCCAGCAGGCACAGCGGTTCCTCGCCCAGGCGGGCGCGCTGCTCGATCGCTCCCTGGACCCGCGCGAGACGCTGCGGAGCGTGGCCGGCCTGGCGGTTCCCGACGTGGGGGAGCTGGCGGTCATCGACCTGGTGGGCGACGACGGGAGGATCGAGGGAGCGGTCGCCGCCGTGGCGGCCGACCCGGAGAACGCGAAGCTGCTCGAGCGCCTGCGGCGCGAGTATCCGCTGGACCCGGACGGCTCCCACCCCGTGGCGCGCGTGCTCCGCTCCGGGCGCTCGGAGGTGCTGCCCGAGCTGCCCGACGAGACGCTGCGCGAGATCGCGCAAAGCGACGAGCACCTGGAGTTCATGCACGTCCTGAATTACCGGTCGGCGCTGGTGGCTCCGCTGCAGGCGCGAGGCCGCACGCTGGGCGCGCTCTCGATCCTCCATCTGGGGGAGGGCTCGTACGGGACCGAGGACCTGATCCTGGTCGAGGAGCTGGCGCGCCGCGCGGCCCTGGCCTTCGACAACGCACGCCTGTACGTCGAGCTCGCCCGGCTGCGCGAGCTCGATCGGTTCCTGAGCGAGGCCAGCAAGCTGCTCAGCGCCACCCTCGATTACGAGGAGACGCTGCGGCGCGTCGCCGAGCTGGCGATTCCCGACTTCGCCGACTGGTGCGTGGTCGACGTCCGCGCGCCCGGGGGCGATGTGGAGCGGGTGGCGCTCGCGCACCGCGATCGCGAGCGCGTCGCGATCGCGCTGGACATCGAGCGTCGGTATCCCAGCCGGCCCGAGGACGAGACCGGCGCCCAGGCGGTGATCCGCACCGGCAAGTCGGAGATCTATCCCGAGATCACGGATCTGATGCTGGTCGAGGGAGCCCGCGACGACGAGCACCTCAGCGCCCTGCGCCAGCTGGGGATGACGTCGGCGATGCTGGTCCCGATCGTGGCTGGTGACCGGACGGTGGGGGCGATCACCCTGGTCTCCAGCACGCACGGGCGCCACTTCGGCCGGGAGGACCTGGGTCCGGCCGAGGAGCTGGGCCGCCGGGCCGGGATCGCGATCGAGAACGCCCGCCTGTACTCGGATCGCAACCGGGTGGCGCAGACGCTGCAGGCCAGCCTGCTCCCGGAGGGGCTGCCGCACATCCCGGGCGTCGAGCTGGCGAGCAGCTTCCGCCCGGCCGGCGACGGCCTGGAGATCGGCGGGGACTTCTACGACGTGTTCCCCGCGGCCGGGGAACGCTGGATGGCGGTCATCGGCGACGTCTGCGGAAAGGGGGCCGCGGCGGCCGGGCTGACTGGGCTCGCCCGCTACACCCTGCGCTCGCTGGCGCTGCGCGATCCCGCGCCCGGGGAGGTGCTGGCGCAGCTCAACGAGGCGGTGCTGCGGCACTCGGAGTCCGAGGAGCGCTTCGTCACGGTGCTGGCCCTGCTGCTCGAGATGAAGGGCGACCGGGCGCTGGTGCGCATCGCCGGCGGCGGGCATCCGCATCCGCTGCTGGTCCGGGCCGGCGGCGAGGTGGAGGTCGTTTCGGTGGCCGGCGTGCTGGTGGGGATGTTCCCTGACGCCCGCTACGAGGAGCGCGAGCTCGAGCTCGGGCCCGGCGAGGGCCTGTTCCTCTACACCGACGGGCTCACCGACGCCCAGGCGCCCGAGCGCGTCCTCACCGCCCAGGACGTGGCGATGGCCATCGAGATGGCGGGCGCACGCACGGCCCGCGACCTGGTGGCCGCCGCCGGCGGGCTGGCGGACACGGCGGGAGAGGTGGGGCCGCGAGACGACATCGCGATCCTCGCCCTGCACATGGCGGGCAAGCCCGCCTGACGCCGCCTCACCCCTCCACAATCCGACGATCCCCCCTGTGCGGGCGTCAAGGCCCCGGATAACGGGCCGATACCAAGCACATGCCGGCCACGCAGGGCCAGACGCCCGCCTCGGCACCCCGCCGCGCGGCGCGGGCGCTGCGCGGCGCGCTGGCGCGCAGTCCCGACCCGTACGCGGGCGCCAACCTGGACCTGGTCCGGCGGCTGGGCGCGGTCATGCTCGCCTTCACGTTCGTGCTGGCCGCGGCGCTGCTTCCGCTCGCCCATCCGACCGACCACATCGGGACCACCGGCTGGGCGGTCGCCTCGGCGACGCTCGCCGTGCTCTCCGCCGGGGCGGTGCGGCTGGCGAAGCTGCGCGAGCTGCGTCCCGACGAGGCGCTGGCCTGGTGCTACGCCGCGCTGGTGGCGATCGCGGTGCTCGTGTGGTTGACCGGCGGGCGGGACTCGCCCTACTACTCCCTGGTCCTGGTGTGGGCGGGCTACACGGGCGCCTCGCACCCGCCGCGCCGGGTGGCGGTGTTCCTGGTGGCGCTGCTGGCGGCGGGGCTCTCGCCGCTGCTCTACGAGTCCCTGAGCTCGGCCACGATCGGGAGCTTCGTGGTCCGGGTGGCCGTATGGGGCGTGTTGACGGTGATGGCGAACGCCTGGTCGCAGAGCGTGCGCAACCAGCGCGCGGCGCTGATGGCGGGGGCGCGGGAGGCGCAGGACGAGGCCCGGGTCGACGCGCTGACGGGGCTGGGCAACCGCCGGGGGTTCGACGAGTCCCTGGGCCGGCACATGAGCCTGGCGCGCCGGACGGGGTCGCCCCTGAGCATCGTGGTGGCGGACCTCGACGACTTCAAGACGATCAACGACAC
>VAXS01000261.1 GCA_005883255.1 Actinomycetota bacterium
CGGGCTGCGGATCTACGTCTTCGAGCCCGACGGGTCGCTGCGGCCCGGCTTCCCGGTGCGCAACGACCCCGCGTTCTGCCGGCCGGACGACGAGCACCAGCCCAACGACCACCGCAAGTGCGGCTTCCTGGCCACGCCGGCCGTCGGGCACCTGGAGGGCGCGGACAAGCCGCTGGACATCGTGGCGTCGTCCGTGGACGGGCACCTGTACGTGCTCCGGGGCGACGGCTCGAACCTGTTCGCGCCGGTGGACCTGGTCGACCCCAACGCCAGCACCAAGGTCCACGCCGAGTCGATCAACGACCCGGCGATCGGCGACCTCAACGGCGACGGGCGCGACGACGTGGTGGTGGCCACCAACGAGACCTACGACCCCGACCCGGCGGGTGGCGACCTGTCGCTCAGCGGCGTCCTGGGCAGCGCCGGCCAGTCGGCGCGCGTGTACGCGGTGAGCGGGAACGACGGGAGCTTCCTGCCTGGCTGGCCGATCCACATCAACGGGCTCATCCAGGACACGCTCCCGCTGATCGGCCCGGGGAACGACGCGGCGATCGCGTCGATCGGCGGCGCCCCGACGGTGTTCGCCTCGGCCACCAGCGGCTCGCTCTCCACCTACGCGGGCGACGGCACGCGCGAGCGGACGATGCGCCAGGAGGCGGTGGGGCCGGCGTCCGACGCCACCGACCGCAGCGGCGGACTGAACCTGTTCGAGTCCGCGTCCGTCGGCGACCTGCTGGGCGCGGGCCAGCTGGCGGCGGTCAAGTACGAGCTGAGCGTGGGCGGGCTGGCCAACCTGGCGGCGGTCGGCCAGAACGTGCCCTACAACCACCTGATCGGCGCGTTCGACGCGCGGACCGGGGCGCCATTGCCCGCCTGGCCGACGGTCACCGACGACTTCCAGTTCCTGTCGGCGTCGACGATCGCCAAGGTGGCGCCGTCAAACCCGACCAACCAGGTATTGGCCCAGAACGGCCTGGGCATGCTCCACGCCTACGATGGCGCCAGCGGGCAGGACGTACCCGGGTTCCCCAAGGTCACGGGCGGCTGGCTGTTCGCCCCGACGGCGCTGAGCGACGACGGGCGGATGGCGGCGATCACCCGCGAGGGCTACCTGTTCGAGTGGCGCTCGGGCGCGGCCGCCTGCCAGACCGAGTGGCCGGAGTTCCGCCACGACCCCCACTCCACCGGCAACTACGACGCCGACGGGACGCCGCCCGACGCGCCCGAGCAGCTGTCGGCCCGGGCGCTGGGAGGCGGGAGCTTCCAGGTCTCGTTCGTCTCGCCCGGCGACGACCGCCGCTGCGGCACCGCCAAGGAGTACGTGGCCAGCGCCGACGGCCAGCCGGTGGACCTGGGCGCGCCGGTGGCGGGCGGGCAGACCTTCACCGCCACCGTCTCGCTCCCCGCGGGCGCGCGGATACTGACGGTCGCCGCCCGCGACGACGCGGGCAACCTGGGCGCCCCGGCCTCCGTGTCGCTGGGCAAGACCCGCCGCTAGAGGGCCGCCCGCCGGCCGAGCGCAGGAGGGCGCCGCGGCCGGCGGGCAAGCCGGGTGGACAGGACTCCCCGGCTCAGTGGCCGAGGACGGCCTCGAGCATGGCCAGGCTCTGCATCAACGCCCGGAGGTCGAGGTCGGGGTTGTCGCGGGGGTGAAGGGAGATCGCCATGGCGGTCATTCTGCGCCGCCCCGGCGCGGCCGCCTACGGACCGGAGGTCGGAGATCGACCGGCCCGGCCTCGCCCGCCGGTCGAGGTGTCAGACCCGCGCGTCGCGGGTTCGGATTTGGGGATATGTAGCCTGTGCGGCGCCATGACCTACGTCATCACCGGCAGCTGCATCAAGGACGACGCGTGCATCGACGCCTGCCCGGCCGACTGCATACATCCGAAGCCGGGAGCGCCCGATTTCGAGGCCGCGGAGCAGCTCTATATCGACCCCGTGGTCTGCATCGATTGCGACGCCTGCGTGGAGGCCTGCCCGGTCGACGCGATCTTCGCCGACTTCGAGGTCCCCGAGAAGCACGGGTACATGCTCGAGGTCAACGCGGAGTTCTTCGCTGAGCTGAGCACCGCGGAGCGCACCGCCGCCTGATGGCTCTCCTGCGACCGCGAGTGGCGATCGTCGGCGCTGGGCCCGCCGGGGCGTACGCTGCCGCGTGTCTGCTGCGGGCGAGCGGGGACGTCGAGATCGACCTGTTCGAGCGGCTGCCCACGCCGTGGGGACTGCTCCGCGGCGGGGTCGCCCCCGACCACCAGGAGATCAAGCGGCTGGAGGAGACGTTCGATCGGCAGACACTTGGGCGTGGGTGCCGTTTCCTCGGCAACGTCGAGATCGGCGTCGACGTCTCGCACTCCGAGCTCATGCGGCACTACACGGCGGTTGTCTACGCCACCGGGGCCCAGACCGACAAGTCGCTGGGCATTCCCGGCGAGGACCTCCCGGGGAGCTGGGCAGCCACCGAGTTCGTCGCCTGGTACAACGGCCACCCCGACTACCGCGGACTCGACTCGGTCGGCGCGGTCCCGCGCAGGTGGCGTTCACCAGCGCCGAGCTGCGCGAGCTGGGCCACCTCGATGGAGTCGACATCCTGGTCGATGGCGATGACGTCGCGCTCGACCCCCTGTCGCGTCGGTGGCTGGCCGAGGCGGGCAGCTTCACCGCGCACAAGAACGTGGAGCAGCTTCGCGAGTTCGCGGCCCGGCGCGCCCGGCCGGAAGCCCGGCGGCGGATCGAGCTGCGCTTCCTGCGCTCCCCGGTCGAGATCCGCGGGAGCGGCAGGGTTGAGTCGATCGATGTCCGCCGCAACGAGATCATTCGAACCGACGACGGTCAGCTGAGAGCGCGACCCGTGGACTCCGACGTGGAGACGATCGAGTGCGGCCTCGTCCTGCGCTCCGTCGGCTACCAGGCGGTGCCGCTGCCCGACGTGCCCTTCGAAGAGCGGCGCTTCGTACTTCCCAACGAGCGCGGTCGCGTGCTGAGGTTGGAGGGCGCCCCATTGCGCGGCGTCTACGCCGTCGGCTGGATCAAGCGTGGGCCGACCGGGATCCTCGGCACCAACAAGCGCGACGCCGAGGAGACGGTGAGCTG